>JBDNIA010000193.1:0-7665 GCA_041688525.1 Crocinitomicaceae bacterium
CATAATCATCATTCAACTCTGATATTTTTTCGTCAATTTTATTCATAACCTCTTTGGCATCTCCAGGATGATCGCATCCTATAAACCAATAATGTCGCAATTCCTTTTCATCTGCGTACAAACAGAATTCGGTGTAATTAGCGCCACCTTCTTTTCCTATAAAGTTAATTGCGTTATTGATATTGTCCAATGACAAATGCTCGCCGACCAAACTCATAAATTGCTTTATTCGTCCCGTGATTATAATTTCAAATCGGTCTTTGTCCACAAATCTAACCAAATCACCAATCATATAACGCCACAACCCTGCATTCGTGGAAATTACGAGCGCATAATCTATCCCCTCTTCAACTTCATTTAAAGCCAAAGCATTGTGTCTATTTTGAAGTGTTCCGTCCTCTTTAAAATAATCTGAATTAAACGGAACAAATTCAAAAAAAATTCCATTTGTTAAAAGCAACTCCATTCCTTTTCTTTCAGGAGAAACTTGATAGGCGAAATAACCCTCACTTGCCAAATAAGTGTCTAAACAATAGATTTCTTTGCCCAGCACTTTTTCTAATCGAGATTCGTATGGAGCCATAAATACTCCGCCATGCATATAGACTTTAAAATTTGGCCAAATATCATGAATAGAGTTTAAGTTATGTCGTTCTATTACTTTCTCCATCAAAAGGATACACCAACTTGGAACTCCCGCTAGTGTTCCAATATTCCATTCAGGAGCCTTTTCAACCATAAGTTCCAGCTTCTCATTCCAATTTTTTAGGCGAGTTATTTTTTCTCCTGGTTTGGTAAATGGCGACACAACCGGCGAAGTGTACTTTTTTAGTATTCCGCTCAAGTCCCCTTCGATGTGTGTTGGCATTTTTGTCAATTTCGTAGAGCCCCCAACAACCAATATACTTGCGTCGTAATAAGTATCTGGTAAATTTAATTTGTGAAGAGTCGTTAGTTGTTTTATCGTCGTCTTTTGAAATGATCGGATTGTTTGAATAGTAATTGGTATCCGCTTGCTTGGTGAGCCTGTTGTGCCAGAAGACAAAGCATAATGCCTAATTCTGCCTGGCCAAATAACGTCTCTTTTTCCTTCGATACAGTCCTTCAACCAATTTTCATAGAATTCATTGTATTCAACAATCGGCACGCTTGACTGAAAGCCGTCAACTACCTCATCTTCGGCTAAAGTCGTTTTATAATTGTACTGTTTGCCGAACTTTGTGCTTTTTGATCTTTCCAGTAATTTAACCAAGGTTATCACTTGGTGGTAATATTCCTTACCCTTGTTAAGTGAACGCTTGTATGAAATTTCATTCGTTTTCTTAATAAGCTTCCCAATTATTGGCATTATTTTGTGTTTTGACTTTAGCCAAAGTTAATTTAATTTCTTAATTCATCCTAGGGTAAAAACAATAAAATAGGGACATGGTTATTGTGATTTTATATAGAAGATTTTCTTAAATTTGTAGAAATTTATTTCACTATATGAAAACATTTATTGTTCCTCACGATTTTTCTCCCGTTGCGGATTTTGCTCTACAACACGCTGTTACAACGGCCAAGTTTCTAGATGCTCAAGTTTACGTTCTTCATGTGGTTTCCAAGCAAAAGGACATTCTAGAAGCAGAGAAAAAACTCCGGAAGCACATTGCTCCTTTCGCGGGAAGCATAAACGTAGAGCCTCGAGTTCGTGTAGGAAATATATTTGAAGATATTGGTGAGTTTGCGGCCGAGAACCATGCTGAACTTATCTTTATGGGAACTCATGGAACTCATGGCTGGCAGCATCTTACAGGTTCTTACGCGCTCAAAGTTGTAACGAACTCAACGGTTCCATTTATTATCGTTCAAACTGGAGAACTGGAAGAAACGGGTTACGACAACATTGTGGTTCCTTTGGACCTAAATAGAGAAACAAAGCAAAAATTGGCCATCGTTGCGGACTTAGCCGTCTACTTCAAATCAAAAGTTCATGTCATCACGCCTGAAGAATCTGATGAGTTTTTAATCCATCAAGCGGAAGCGAATGTTAAATTTGCTACAAAATTTTTCTCCGAAAGAAAAATAGAAATGACATTAAAAACTGTTAGTCCTCAGGGCTTCGATAGTTCTGTTGTGAAGTATGCTGTTGAAACCAAGTCAGACCTTATTGCTATAATGAACCTCAACAAAAACAATCTTTTTGGTACTTTGACTTCGAATCACGAACAAAACATAATCAACAACGAGTCAAAAATTCCAACATTAATTGTAAACCCAATTGATTCTCCTTACGGAGCAAGTGTCTTATTTACTTAATCCTCGTATTGATTTTGGGTTAATCGTTCCTTGATCTCTTTAAGGTTCTGCTTTTTCTTGTCGTCACGCAAGTTTTTCGAAGAAGCAGTAAAATACCTGTGCAACTTAAAGAAGCTTACTTGAACCTCATCCCAATGTCTATGATTCTTGATTTTTCCACGCTCCATTAGTTCGCGACACAAGCGGTCAGATATTTGATGAAAGTCGTTCCTTCCTAAATAATCTAAATCCGCATCACACATAATCTCTTCCAAAAGGTTTTTCGGTTTGTGGGGTATACGCGTTACAAATATAAGCTCTTTAACTATCTTGACTTGATCAAGTGTATAGCCGTATTCTGGTAATATTTCTTCGGCCATTTGCGCGCCAACAACTTCATTGTCGTCATACACTTTAACAAACCCAGCATCATGATAAGTGGCTGCGGACTTCAATAAAAACAACGCTTCATCCGTTACTCCTTCTTGAATTGCAATAGATTCCGTCGCCCTGACCACATCGTTTGTATGCTCTAAACAATGATAATATAAATTGTGGTCAAGTTCTTTTTCTAGAATTTTCATTATCCGGCGCTCAGCTTTGAAATAGTTAATGCTGCTGAATATATGTAGTCGGAAAACTTCTTTAAAGCTCTCGTTGGGCTCGACTCCAAGCCCTCCTAAAGACATCTCGGGTTTAATTCGATCAACAGTATACATTTCAATCAAACCTCGGCTTTTTGACTGGACTTTGCCTTTGAATGTTGTGTCAAAAAACGCACTCACGAAGCCGTACGTATTTCCTGTTATAGTTACCTTGCCAGGTTCTCCCAGGATTTCCATTCGTTGCGCTTTATTTACTGAAGCGCCCCAAATATCATACGCAAATTTCTTCGTCCCAATTACGCCAGCCGTTACTTCACCTGTATTTATTCCCAAGCGTAAATCCCAAGTTTCTTCACCTTTTGCAACTGATTCTTTTTTGTATTGTACAACAAAATCTTGAATTTGAAGACCCGCCAAACACGCCTCTATGGGATTAGAGTTGTTTCTTACGGGCACCCCGCCAGCCGCCATGTATGCATCCCCAATAGTTTTTATTTTTTCTAAGTTGTTCTTTTCTATGATTTCATCAAACTTGGTAAAGAAAAAATCTAATTTTTCGACTAATTCCGTCGGTTTTAGTGCGTCAGAAATTTTGGTGAAGCCCACAAAATCGGAAAAGATGACACTTGCTTTTTTATACGCGCGAGCCTTGACTTTTCCTTTCCTCTTTAATTCCTCCAAAGTGTCGCTTGGTATGATGTTAACCAATAATTTCTCAGATTTATCTTTCTCTATTTGCAATAATCTTTGTTTTTCAACAACTTTATTTCGCTCTTCTTCAATCTGCCTTTTCTGTTTTTCAATTTTTTTACTTTGTTCACGAATTTCACTCGTTCTTTCATTTATTTTTATCTCCAACAAGACCTGTTCACGTCGTTCGGAGTCTAATCTGAAACGAAGATAAATCCCTATCAATAAGGCAAAAAATGCACCACAAGCAACAAAAAACCACCAACTTAACCAAAAAGGTGGGCGCAATTCCAGTTTCAACATTGCGGGCTGAATAGACCAATCACCCAAGCCTTTCCGTGCATAAACTTTTAGAGTATAGTTTCCGTAAGCTAAAGCATTAAAATGTATTTCGTTATCTGTTCCTAAAAATATTTCTTGCTCATCGCTGCCTTCCAATATATACTTAAAATTTATCAATTCAGGGTTCGATATGTCTGAAGCTTGAAAACGGATGGTGAAACTTCTTTGGTTGTGATCTAGTATCAACTCTTGCATTAAAGACATCGACTTCGATAATATCGCATTGTTTGGTTCTGGATTTAACCAGTCTCCATCCAATTTTATTTTTGAAAAAATAACCTTAATATTTTGATTGATGTGGGTTAAATTAATCGGATCAAAATAATTAAAACCATATATCCCTCCGAAATATAAATTCTCTGAAGAGGCGTTCATATATGCGCCCAAATTCATTTCATTAGACATTAAGCCGTCTACTTCGGTGTAATTTTGCATTTTCTTTGTTGTCGGGTCCAAACAGCATAGCCCTTTATTTGTACTCATCCAAAGACGACCATTTCTGTCGGATAGAATTCCATAAATAAGGTTATTTGGCAGCCCTTTACTCTTGTCAAAAACTTCTGTTTTTCGCGAGCGCATGTTATGCAACATAACTCCAGAACCAACCGTTCCAATCCAGTATTCGTCAGAAGACATGTGTAAAATACTTGTAAAATAATCCTTACTAAATCGCGCTAATATATCGTTGCGCTCATATGGGACAATTTTAATTTTATTCCCTTCTTCTTTTAAATAATTCAACCCGCCTCCGCTAGTGGTAAACCACATTTTTCCATTTATATCTTTGTATGCAAATCTACAAACTCCAGCTATAATTGTGTTGGATCGGTTCTTTGTATCACTTACAAATGTTTGCGCTTTTTTATTTGATAAGTTATATAAAACAACTCCTCCTTTTGTGCCTAAAAAAACTTTGTCGTCACGCCAATATGCAATGGAATAGATCCATGACATATTTTGTTGATTGTTTTGGTCTGTATAGAGTGGTGTGTACTTGTAATTTGTTGGAGATTTTATTGTTAAATCAAAGAGTCCATCTGAACAACCAACTAATATGTGATCCTTACTAATTACGTACATTGAAAAAATCGTTGATTCTTTCTTTTCGCCTTTTTTCCCCTCTTCTTTGTTTCGATAGAAGTGGTTATAAATCCCGTTCAAGCGATCGAATCGAGAAAGAGCATTGTCTGTTCCTACAAACAAATACTCGCCTATTGGGTCTTCTCCGAAACACCAAACACTAGTGCTCGGCAGGCCTTGCTTTAAATTTGCAACAGGACCGACGCTATAAAAACCTTGATTTGTTGCGTCAAAATTACTCAAACCGCGCTCTGTTCCAACCCAAAAAGTGCCCGCCTGATCTTTGAATATTATATTTATTTCATTAAACAGCAAGGCGTGTTTTTGATAAATGTCCTGTGAGCTATTTAATACGCTTCCATCATTTCTAATGGTAAAAAGTCCTGCATTTCCTGAAGTAAAATACCAGGATCCTTTTTCGGTATATATGTCTGTGACGTTAACTTGACCAAAAGTGTTTTTTAATTCTGGAAAACTTTCTTTAAGAATTTCCATTCGCGTGTCATATTGAAAAACTCCTTGATTGGTTGCAAGAAAAATTCTGTTTTTTCCCATATCAATAATTCTATTGACCTGAGGAAAACCTGTATTTTCTGGAAACGCTATTGTCTTTAATTTATTGGTATATGGATTCCATAATTGAACACCATAATCCGCGGTATTTACCAATACTTTATATTGGTTTAACACTAGAATATGCTGAACATTTTGAAGCTCATTTCTGCTTTTAAAACCTTCAAATTTTCGTGTCTCGGAATTAAACAATTGAATGCCGTGTGAAGAAGTGGCTAACCATAATTTTTCATCCTCATCAATTGAAATTGCTTCTATTTGTATCGGAAGGTTCGCGCCCAAGTCGTATGTCTTGAATGATTCAGTAAATGGGTTGTAAACAGTTAATCCGTTATTGGTTCCAAACCATAAGCGACCATCTTTTGTTTTGGCGGAACATTTAATAAATTCGTTTTCTAAACCCTCTGTGTCGTCTGAATTAAATACTTCAAATTCATAGCCGTCAAATTTATTTAATCCATCCTGTGTTCCAATCCACAAAGCATTGGTGAAGTCTTGTTGAATCGTGGTAACAGAGCTCTGAGAAAGGCCGTTGGTAATGGTGAAATTACGAAAACGATAACCCGTTTGTGCGTTTAGAGATGCACAAAAAAAAAGTAGAAAAATTAAAAACAAATTAGTCCTTACCATCCGCTAGGATTTTTTACAAAGTAACACATTTTAATGAATTACAAATACTGGAGTTTAGTTTGTTGGAACGCCACTTGCTGGAACGCCTTTAATCGCTGAGTTTTCCAAGTCTCTATCAAACATGTACATGCCACCTTTGTCGCCGTCAATTAAACGAAGTTTATCCAAAACTGTTCTCGCTAAGGCCTCTTCTTCTAGTTGTTCCGCAACATACCATTGCATGAAATTATGCGTCGAATAATCTTTCTCTTGCAAGCAAATATCCACAACTTCATTTATGCTTTCTGTAACAGCGATTTCGTGCTCTAACAACAATTCAAAGACTCTTTCTAAATTATCAAATTCCATTGGTGGCTGGTCAATCGCTGGAACAATTGCTTTTCCTCCTCTTTCGTTCAAAAACTTAATCAATTTCAACATGTGAAAGCGCTCTTCATTTGAATGCTGATACATGAACTGCGCTGTTCCGTTCAAACCATTGTTCTCCGACCAGGAAGCCATCGCTAAATAAAACTGAGAGGAGGAACTTTCCATTATAATCTGTGTATTGATTGCTTTTTCTACTCTTGCGTTCATGCCGTGTTTTTTGTATTTTAACAAAGTTAACAAAGACGTAATGATTTACTTGGTCTTGTGACATTAAATAATCTTAATTTAGCTGAAAAGAGTTGAATTAAATTCTTTTCAACCAATTTATTAGCATGTCAAAAAACAAAAACAAGAACCAGCCTAAAAAGTTTAAACGCAGTTTAGAAAACTTAGTTAGGCGTTTTTTTGAAAAACATAGCGACGGAGATTTCTCTCACAAGGATGTTTGTTCCGCACTAGAAATCCGCGAAAATGCGTTGCGAAAACTGGCGTATGAAATTCTTCAAGAAATGAGCAAGGACAGTTATTTGAAGGCAACAAGTCATGGCTCTTATCGCCTAAATAATTCTGGAAATTTCGTTGTAGGTTATTTGGATTTAACTACTCGCGGCGCAGGTTTCGTCACGATTGAAGAAAATGACGGTGACGTTTATATTTCTCCACAAAACGTAAATAATTCTTTAGCTGGTGACTTGGTGAAAATTCAAGTTATTAAACAAGGCGCTGGTCGTTGGGAAGGGAAAATAATTGAAGTTGTTGAACGCGAACGAACACAATTCGTTGGGACAATAGAAATGCACGAAAAGTTTGCCTTCCTAATTCCTGATAATGTTCGCGCTGGAACGGATTTTTACATTCCAAAGGAAAAATTAAAAGGCGCCAAAGACAAAGATCGAGCCTTGGTGAAAATTACGGTTTGGCCAAAAACCGCGGACAACCCTTATGGTGAAGTTTTAGAGATTTTAACCGGCGCCAATCCGAACGATAGTGAAATGATCAGTATTCTTTGCAATCATGGTATTGATTATGTTTTCCCTTCTGAAGTTCTTTCCGAATCAGAGGTTGTTACACTGGATTTAGATGAAAAAGAAATATCAAA
>JBDNIA010000194.1:0-6096 GCA_041688525.1 Crocinitomicaceae bacterium
CTACTCCGAGATTGCAGGTCCAGCCAGTAAAATGATTAATTTTATTTATGGTGAACCAATTGTTACTGGGGATTTGTATCTTCTCAGTGTCAGTGTCAACCCATGTAATTTTCTTCCAAACTGGATCTCTATTTACAGTGTTATACCAATCCATGTCGGGCATACGCTTGACTGTATCAGCAAAATATTTTTTTTGTTCTTCTGTATATTTTGTTTCACCATTATAATGTACACTCTTTGCAATAATAGGCCAAGGACAATTACTTAGTTTTAACTTTTCAATTATTGAAATACATTTTTCAAAATTGTTAGGATCCATTAACACATTAGCAACAGTATTCACTCCTTTTTCGTAGATTATATCTGCTACTTCTATAACATGATCAGTATCAACAAACTCGTGATGAACTGAAATTTCAATATCGTCAAACTTATCAGCGTTATCTATCCACCAATTTGATTTTCTAGATCCATTGGTACTTATGTTGATAATTGCGCCGAATTCTTCTTTAAGATACTTTGTTAAAATTGGAAGATCTTTCCATAATGTTGGTTCGCCACCAATTAGATAAAATTGAAATAAATCTTTACCGTTCTTTTTATAGAAATTTAATAAATGAGTTAAATTATTTTTAACAAGTTCTATATCTGGCCAACGTACTGTACCTTCGTTACTACCAGGAAAACAATAATTACATTTATAATTGCATAAATTTCCTAACATATATTCTATTCTTAACATGTTAGGAGGATAATTATTAGTAATTCTTTTAATTTTCATTTAAATTTATTTTTTCAACAATTTGTTCTTGGGGCTTAGTAAATAATTTTTCCGATGAGGAACCGCAAATCCTGGCACATGTTGTTAATTGTTTTCTATTCCAATAATCATACCATACTGTTTGCCAGTTAGTTGATTCAATAATATCGCTAATAGACAAATTTAATGCATTCAGCTGATCAATTCCTCCCAAGTCAGCTATTAAATTAGAATACTGACCACTGATAGTTTGTCTAATGCCATTAATAATACTATCGGGGTCAGTGTAATACAATGGAGAACTGGCAATAAAACAACACGGGTATACTATTTTTGCTGCATCAATATACACTTCATTGCTGTCTAATGCCTTACACGAAACTACTGCATTGTTAGTCCACGATTTTATTTTTTTAATAGTGTCTTTATTAATAAACTGTACTTGGTTATCTGTAGGCGGTTCAATATAGTATAGTACGTTTCCTGCATTGTCTCTTACATCGAATTGCGAAGACCCTACAAATCTAGAAGAATTTTTTACATTAAATCCAACAAATCCTAACTCTTTTGCTCGTTTCTTAGCTTCATCAACTTGGTGTTCGTTATGTTTAAATTTTATAAACACCCACTCAGCACAGCCACCATTGTTAATAAATGCAGTAGCATTTTTTATAACATTGCTGTAAGTAGTACCTTTTCGGTATAGATGATGAGTATCTTCTAATCCATCAATCCCAAATATTACTCTATGATTTTTTGGCAATTTAGATGGTAATGATTCCCACCACGATGTAGATCTTGCTCCACCGTTTGTGTGTATTCTTAAATTGATATTTTGATTTACAGTTGAGACATATTCACACATGTCTGCTAAATTATGATTTATGATTGGGTCGCCAAAGTTTCCGCAAAAATATAAACTTTCTACTTGAGCTAATACTGCCCTTGATATAATATTCTTAAAATCGTCAGTTGTCCAATCATTTAATATTAAATTAGGGTTGTCAACCCCACCGTGAATATTTCTACTACACATAGGACAACTTGCTTGGCATCGATTAGTAATTTCTAAATGAATGCTCTTGAGTTCGGAAAATTTAAACATGAATATATTTAAGTAGTATGCACGGAACACTAAATATTTTCATGAATACTAATCACTTATTTTCAATACCGGTATCCACTGCAGATCTTCCTCCAATTTCTAAAAACATTATTGATTTTATCAAACAAATCGAATATGTACCTTGGTATAATGCTGATAACTACTATCTTTCGATATCCAAAGAACGGCAAGTGTTAGATACTTTTAAAATTCTGCAACCGTTGCACCACGACATAATGAAGGCTGCTAACCAATATTGGCATGATGTGATCGAAGCCGATAATTCAATAAATTTAAAAATTAGACATAGTTGGATAACTCGTCATAAGCCAGGAGAATGGAATCCTGCACATATCCATTCCACTAGTTTGTTTACATCGTGTATATATTTTCAAGGTAATAAAGATTCAGGTGACCTTATTCTTAAAAAAGATAATAATTATCTTAATTTGTTTCCAAGTATGATCGATATACCCTATCATACCAGTAACTTAATAAACACTAAAAAATTTGTTATTACTCCGACCGATAATTTAATTGTATTTTTTCCTAGTCATTTATTGCATGAATCGTCTAGAAATCTTGGAACAACTGATAGATATGCTTTAAATGTAGATTATTGGTTTGAAGGTACTTTAAGAAAAAATAGCAATGGATTTGATTCTATTTTTTAAATGCATGAGAAATGCCCCATTCTCTCTCAAGGCACCAGTAGCAAGTTTTACAAACAGGGATAGTATCTCCGGGAGTATAGGTTGTATAATCTAAATCTTTAAATATTTCTGGATTCATTTCTACATCACCTTCGCAACTTCTAGTCATATCTAATAAATTTTCTAATCGCAGTGTTATGTATTGTTCTACTGTCCATCGTTTGTCAACAAAAGCTATAGGACTTATAAACCAGGGATCATTCTCTTTATCATACTTGTACATCGTATAGTGAAATGCATTTTCTTCTGTTAATGTATCGATATCTATAACTCTATCGTTGGGCTCGTTTTCAAAATTTACAAGTTTTGGGGATCGATTTATAGCTGCATATATTGCAGAAATTCCAAGTTTTTTTGTCATAAATTTATCAAGATTAATAGTTTCGATAACCCCACCCGGGAATGTTTTTCCTGGAAAATTGCCGGGAAAGTCTTTTCCAGTAACAGGGAAAAATTTAGGTTCTAAAATTGGAGGAATTAAGTTTTGATATCGGGTTGTAATGATATCATCAAATTCATTTTTTAAATACTCGTATGTTATTGTTCCGTGATAATCTTGCCACGGTTTTGTGTCCCACCATCGAATATGATTTAAAATAACAACCTTGGTTTTATATTTTTTTTCTTTTATCAACGAACATATTAGATATGTTAGCATTGTTGAATCGGCCCCGCCAGAGCAATTGATACCAATTAATGGCCAATTTTTATCTAACAATATTGGGTATCCGTCTGGCAAATATTCGATTATATTGTTTGCCAGACTGTTTTTATATAGAGTTTCTAATTCTTGGTAATTATTGTAGTTGGTTATCATTTAAAATCTTGTAGGAGTGGTTCGGCAGTTGATAGCATCAATGTCATAGTTAACATCAATTTTCAATGTGTCGTTAAGATACAAAAACGCTTCAAGGGGAGTAGGATGTTTGTCTATTCTATCGGTATTTATTATAGTTTCTAGTAATGGATATTTAATATTTTGAAACAAATCTTTATACATATTGATAACATCGGGTGCCATCAAATATAGTTCATTGATTTCAATTCCTTGAGATAACTGCCGTTGACAGATAGTCCATCTTTTCTCTATCTCTTCTATTGTTATCTTATCATTGCGAATATCGTTATATACTTTATCATAATCAAATCGTATTAATGGAATACTGTTAAGATTAACCCAGTCAACTCCCAAATTCGATAACATGTGTTGAGTTGCTTCGATAGCTGCTAAGTCTCTGATTAGATTGCCGGTCTCAAACTTACCAAAATCGTTCATCCATTTTTTTCCGTATATCTTTTTTCGTTGATCTGTAACTGCAAATGTCCATTTATCAGTGTACCTGTCCTCTCTTAGAGCACTAGTCCACATTATACCAATCAAATCGCCTTTAGAAAAATTATTTCGTTTATGGCATTCGACAATGGAATTAAAGATGAATTGATTACCAGCAGCATGTTCTCCCCAGTTTTCATAAATTGAAAAATGTTGTCCAATTAGGTCTGCCCAGGTAGTCCATTTATATTTGGTAAAACTGCAACCAAATGAAAAAAATCTATTATAAGATTTTAAATTTATGTTTTCAACTAGCATTGCCTACCTATAATCATGTATCTAGTATACAACGGCAACTCTAATTCTCCTGCCCATACAACATTAAGATGGCTTTGCTGTTTAAATTCTTCTAGGCTACTTGCAGTTCTAACATGCTCCGGTATTGCATAGTTGTTGCTTTGCACCACTATCAAACTATTATAGGGCATACCGCTTAACCATAAATCATATTGATCCTGTGCGATGTGTTCGCAGCTGGTGTTGATAACGATATCTGCATCGCTTCGGATAGCGCACATGTCAGCGGTGACTGCACGGAATCTGCCATCCATCTCTTCTATCTTATTCATTGTTGTGGCAATAGATTCACATGTAGGATCTATATCTATGCTTCTAATATGCTTAGGGTCAAAATAAGTTGATTGAAAGAGCATACTGGCCAACACTCCTACCCATCCACCGTGAATATCTATAGTTGGGCGGCCATTACCGTCTGCTACTGAGAACAGGTTTTGTATTAACCATTCTTTACTTTTAATCTGACCAGCCCAAAACGAGTCAAGTGTTCGCATAGGATCAGGACTGTTCCTAATGGCACACATCCAGTGATGTAGGTGTTCTGTATTTATTTGCATTTTGGTATTTTGCTATCTGCTGAACTTACGCACGAAGGAGTTATACACTTCTGCGGTTTTGTAAACAGATCGAACCCTGTTAATATATTTCCCAACGGTTGGTCATGGCAACTGTAACTACGCTTGACTTCAGTACCTCTTATTATAACACTTTGATATCCCGAATTGCAAGTCCAATCTTTAAAACGATTAAATCCGTAGGCATTAAATCTCTCAGCTTGGTCAAACAGATATTCGGTATTGTCCGCATCATACAGGGCTATTTGATATGTTTCTTCGCCATTGGCATGCTGGGGGAATCCTGTTTGCATCTTGTCAATCATGTCTTCAGTGTAGCCCTCTACAATGCCGCTGGCAGTGGGGTCGCTTTGCGGTTTCAGTGTGACATTGATACCTCGAGCACGCAGTCTAGCCATTCTATCATATAGTTCGTAGAACTTTTCTGGAACCATCACTTGATTAACAGTAACATGAACTTGCTCATACATTAGTTGAAGACACTTGTCTCCAAACTCTTGCTCCCGGGCGAACTCATCGTGAAAGCTGGCTGTGATACTACGGCGTTGCAACATTTCGGTATTCCTACACCAAGTGTTCCACCATTTACTGCCAGGTGACAAATTGGTAGTCATGTGTATGCTTTGATATGTGCTTTCTAGTTCGTCTAGGTGCTTGACTAAATTCAATAACTGTTTATATGCAGTTGGTTCGCCGCCGCTGAAACTCCAATGGAATTCTGTAAATCCATTCGATCTAGCCTGCCGTTTTATTTCATCGATGGTGTCGATATACACTTCAAAAGGTTGATAATCAAGTTTGTCTGACCTTGCATAGGGCCAGCAATAACTACAATTGTAATTGCAGAACCGGCCAAGTATCCAACTTGTAGAGAATAATGGGCGAGATAGCATTGTCCGTTGTCCAAATCGAACAATATTTTGGAAAGGAATATCTTGGAAATTAACTGTCATAATGTGCTATTATTTAACAGTTAGGGGCTTGCATTTATAAAAAGAAGGTTGTATAATTAACTTGTGGTCGTAAGCAAATAGGCAAAGCTCCCGCTCGACCCATAGTCGAGAGTGGGGACGGGACGATGAGTGTAACTCGCAGTATTTGCAGGTTCGGATCCTGCCGATCACACCATATTTTTAAAAGGAAAATAATATGTCAAACACAGTAGAACAGATGAAAGCGGATATGGAAGTGGCACTAGCCGAATACTCAAAGTTTATCGCAGGTAACAGCTCTGCAGGTACTCGTGCTCGCAAGGCACTGCAGGAAGTCGGTAAAGGTGTAAAAGCACTACGTAATGAAATCACAGCAGAAAA
>JBDNIA010000195.1:0-18662 GCA_041688525.1 Crocinitomicaceae bacterium
ACTAAACTCAAGTCCAGCTGAATCAATCAGTATCTGTCCTGCACTGTTGATAGTAACACCTGGACCTGCTTTGATGCCGCCAATGATAGTATCAGTGGCAATAGTATAAGGTATACTAAGTCCACCTTCGGTAACGCCATCTGATATCTTTACTACACCATTGGAACTGTCGTAGAACAGTCGTCCAATGTGTCCTACGTAAGTCGCTGGTGTTACAACAGCATTATTTCTGCTTAAAAAGAAATCAAAGATAGCCATTGTTTACTCCAGTGGCTCGTCGTCGGATGCAATGTGTACGACTGCTTGACTAATGCCTGCGTTCTTCTTGATTGCATCTAACTCTGCATTGCCTTCATCGTCAAACTCTGATTCAACTCCAACACCTTTCTTTAGAAGTTCTAGCTTCTGCTGATTAGGTGCCATAAACACTGGTTGTTCTTCACTGCTGGGGTCTGTTAATTGTTCAGGTTGTCTAGCGGCAGTTGGGTTAGGGCCTTCGATGCCATCTAACTTGTCTGCCAACTGTCTTAATAAATCTGCCATTTTCATGTTTTATTTTCCTTATGTTATGCGGTCCAAGGACGTCCTGCTACAAGTCCGCCTGTGTTGGTATTATTAATAACTGCGTTATCGTCATATTGTGTAGGTAATTGTGTGATATCGTAAGTTGCTCTAGAGTTACCGTCTGCTGCTCGTTTGAGTGCTGCTAGATCTAATTTAGCTTTCTGCTTTAGTTCTTTAGTTGCCAGTGTTGATATTGTATTAGATGTATTAATATAGGCGTTTGATAGTACATTATAGTCTGACAATGTTCTGCCGTCTAACAGCAGTGTACCGTTGAAATACAATTCCATTATACCAACTGATACTCCTTCCAACGATGCTATCGTAGCTCTTAAGCCTTCAATACTGTCCGATGCCTCAACTTCAATTGTTAATCTAGTGGCGGAGTTAAGGAAACTTTGAACAAAAATTTGCATTACATTGCACCTTCTACATTCCAGTGAAATACGTGCGCTTTTAAATAAAACGCAAACTCGCTTGCAAACGCAATCTTCATTGCTTGTAATAACTTGTCCATTTATACAACCTTTATAGAGTATTTAGTTTAAACAAACATCTAATAGCAGTTTTAGGATAGTCAATAACATTAATCGCCTGTATCTACTTAAGGTAAATAGTAGTGATGATAAACCTAGACCCATTCAAAAACGTAATAAACAACCTTAAACAGCAGGGACAGTACCGCGTGTTTAACGACATTGTTCGTGAACGTGGCGACTTTCCTAAATCAATTTGGTATGGACCATATAATATTAAGAATATTATTAATTGGTGCAGCAATGATTATTTAGGAATGGGACAACATAAGGTTGTCATCGATGCGATGCATACCGCACTAGACCAGACAGGAAGTGGGTCAGGCGGTACTCGCAATATTAGCGGTACGTCACACTATCATGTGGCGCTAGAACTTGAGTTGGCAAAGTTGCATGCAAAGCCTGCTGCATTGTTATTCACTAGTGCTTACGTCGCTAATGAGTGGACACTGATTGCTCTAAGCAAAATCATTCCCGAGATTGTGTTTCTTAGTGATAGCAAGAATCATGCTTCGTTAATTCAAGGCATAACTCACAGTCGTGCGCCTAAATTGGTTTGGCAGCACAATGATATGAGCGATTTAGAAGAAAAATTAAAAGAAGCTCAAACCCAGAACAAAGTGCCTTGCATTGTGTTTGAATCTGTGTATAGCATGGATGGGGATCTTTCGCCAATTTTAAGTGTCTGCGATCTTGCCGACAAATACGGTGCAATGACTTATATCGACGAAGTACACAGTGTTGGTTTATATGGCCAAACAGGTGCAGGTCACCTAGAGATGCTGGGCCTGCAAGACCGAGTTGATATAGTCAATGGTACACTAGGCAAGGCTTTTGGAGTGCAAGGGGGCTACATTGCTGGAAATGGGACAGTCATAGACGCTATCCGGTCAGTAGCTAGTGGATTTATCTTTACTACATCCATGTCGCCCGTTATCTGTTCGGGGGCCCTTGCGTCCATTAAGTATCTTAAGGATCATAACGAGTTGCGTGAACATCACCAACTACAGGTTAAGAAACTTAAACACAAGCTCGCTCGAGTGGGCATCGAAGTGCATGCTGATGCATCTACACACATTGTACCTGTTATGGTTCGTGATGCTGTTCGATGTAAAGCAATGAGTGACGAACTTCTAAGCGAACATGGGATATACATCCAAGCAATTAATTATCCTACAGTTGAGCATGGTCAAGAGAGACTACGCATTGCTCCTACACCATTACACACTGATGCAATGATAAGCGACCTCGTTGAGGCACTAGAGAGAGTATTTAAAGATGTCAATTAAAAAAGCACTATGGTTCGCCGCAGGAATGATCTTCTTAGGTATTGCCTTTGTAGGAATTTATCTACCGATGCTACCTTGGAGCACTCCGACAGTAATTGCTGCATATTGTTTTGCAAAGTCAAGCAAGCGTATGCACGACTACTTGTACAACCACAAACTGTTTGGTCCGTTTCTTACTGGCTGGGCTGAGAAACGCATATTCCCTACTAAGTTTAAATACTTTATGCTTGTGACAATGAGTTCAAGTGTAGCAGTACTTTGGTTTAGCACAGGTAATATTAACGCTGTATTATGGAGCGGGAGTTTTATGGCGCTCGTGGCCGGATGGGCTTTGCGCTACCCCGGTTCACATGAAGAACATGCCAAACGAGTTAAACTAGGCAAAAAGATAGCTTGGTTGAAGTAAGACCCCCTGCTGTTAGAGGTAAGCTGTCCAGCTAGGATGCGCAATGTGCATATCTAGCTGTTTTCTTTTGTTCACTAGTTCGTAATAGTCAGGCTGATAAGGCATCTTCAATGGCTTCATATGCAACTTGTTACTCTTGCGAGCATTACAAGGACCGCAGGCTGCAACAATATTTTCCCAGTTGGTTTTACCACCTTTACTAATAGGCGTAACGTGGTCTAGTGTTAAATTGGCTTTGGTGTAAGGGGTGAGGCAGTACTGGCAAGTGTACAGATCTCGGATCATTAAGTTTTGTTTAGAGAATCGAGGTTGTCGTCGCCGTCGGTACATTTCTTTAAGCATAATAACTGCCGGAACACGAGTTTCCCACTTGTCACTGCGCACCATCCAGTCGTCATACCATTCCAGTACTGTAACTTTATCAAGCCATAGGTATGTGATTGCGTCTTGCCATTGAATTGCACTTAGTGGCAAGTATGATACAGGTTGTGCATCGGCATTGAGTAGCAGCGTGTGTGACACAAAAGAATTCCTTAATATAACGACATTTATTCTACAAGTATATGCTCATAAGACGAGCATGTCAACCTATAGATTCATTTTTGGTTTTGGATTAGTAGCTGGGCGGAACTTGTCGCCAGCAGTAAGCATACACACCATGCCTTCTTCTAGAAAAAGAATATTGATTGTGTAAGTTAAAGTTTTTGGATTGACATTTATTATTAAGATGCCTTCGGCTTCTTGGCCGTCAGGGGCAAGTGCAACACTTGCTTTGCCTAGTGCAAACGGTTCTTCGCCAAACTGTTCTCTTAGGTAAGGTAGCACTCGTTCAGCGGGTGCGCAATCGTGTGCAAGGGTTAAGATTTGTATGTCTGATTCCTGGGCGCTAACTGGAGTATAGACTAATGCTAACCCCAGGGCAAGGATGGCTAATTTAGTCATAATATACTCCTGGTTATGTATGTATTTAACTAATTAGAAGAAATAATCGATTGTTTGTTGGCTACAAAGATCAACTGCTTTAATCCATTGATCTTCACCGTCGTAATTAAATATCACATCGTCTGTTGCATCTGCTAGCAACCACATGTTTTTAACGTATGGGAACTTACCCTCTAACTCTTTATCTAGTTGCCAAGGTCTCCAAGCGCAAAGGCCAAAGAACGCTCTCCAGTATATAGGTTCGTTACCTGTAGACATTTTAAGGAACATATGACTATCACTGGATATTTTTAGCCCCTTAGTAATATCAACAGTATTAGAACTTGCCCAATCATCGCTATGCAATAATATTAATGCTGCTTGATTTAAGGGACCGCCCTCGTGCATTGTCGGGTGTGTGTCAGGAAACATTATACCGTTCTGGGCGCAAAATCTAGACACAGTGCCTTGAGGCTTGTTCAGCATGATTCCCATAGTTCCTATATCTGGATGATCTTCGTGAATGTAAATAACACTTTTAGCAAACGGAGATTCAGCTGGAAAAGAGGGATTAGCGATTAATAGTTTTCCTACTCTATCCACTGTTAAGCTACACTTTGTATCTTGTCTAATCCAGCAAGAGCTGTTTGTACTGAAGAACCTGCTTTGTTATCAAGCACACCTACATAGAAGCTGTTACCCGTACCAGGGTTAGGTAATCCTGCCCATGTCTTGGATAGTGCATCTAAGAACTTTTCATTGCTCATGCGCCCAGCAAGCCAACGGTCTAATCCGTGATCTTTGCGTAGATGATATATTACAATCTTGTCTTGTGTGTTAGCATCAAACGTTGTAGTCGCAGTATCTAATCCCATAGATTTAATTAGACCTTCAAGTGTCTTTCTAATATATTGATAGCGTCCGCTTGCTGAACTTCCGCTTGACTTGCCGCGGCTTCTCATGTCTTGGAATAACTGATCCAATGTCATATTCAATATCTCTGGACGTTTGCCGCCAGGATATACCGCATCATAGCGGCCGCCACTTTCTGGTCTAGCAATGAAGTTTAATAGCTCACCTACTTTACCTTGCGTCACACTGTCTTGTGATAATGCACCTAGCTCTCCGCCCGGAGCACTTGCGCCTGTTGGAGTTGACTGAGCAATTTTCTTTGCTGTTTTTAATTTAATCAAATCATCTGCACTCATAGACAATCCGTCACCTTGGATGTTATTATCTTTCTTAAACGCACGGACCGCGGCAGTTGTTCTTGGTCCATACTTGCCGTCAATACCTGTGGAGCCTACACTATATCCTAATTCGCCTAAGCGAGATTGTAATGCTTTGATTGCCGGAATTTGATCTGCTGGATACGGAGGTCCTGCTTCTAAACCAGCTGTATCTGATACAGCAGCCGGTGCTCCTACTTCTCTTACAAGTTCTCTATATCTCATCAGCTGTAATCAGGTAATGGGCCGCCGTGGCTTTTGCCTTTGATTTTCTTACCACCTACAGTAATTCGCTTCTTGCCAACCTTATGCGACTTCTTACCACTGCGTGTTCGCATGCCTTGACCCTTGCAACTTGCAAGAGCGCTTGCACCTAATGCACTGTTGGGTCGTGAACTACGGCATAGCTCTTTAGAGGCTTGCCATTCGTCAAGGTCGTCTTGCGACTGTAATACTTCATCTATTCTCATGCAAGTATTTAGCAAAGAACAGATTAGATTCAACGATATTTGTCTGCGGGATCAGCTAAGGCCCCGCTGTTAGCCTCATCACATAATTTGAATGTGAGAACCTTACGCGGTCCGCGAGTGGTATTGATATTAATCTCCCCTGTCTTTTCGTGAAACTCTATCTTTGTGATAGTCGCTTGTTGGTCATTTTGACCAACAAGGATCGTTTGGCCTATTTCTAAGTTTAGGCTAATGTTTCTTAGTGTCATGGGAGTTCTCCTTAGATATGGAAGATTTTTCTATCTTCATATGTATTTATTTCTCCAAACACTATTGACAGTCAAAGAGACCTATAGTATAGTATTAGAGAAGTAACGCAATTAATAAGGAATTTAGTACATGAGCAAAGCATTTTGGCAAGGATTTAATAGAGGCTTTCTTAAGGGCGCAGTGTATAGTCTAATATTTGCATTAGGCTTTATATTAGGACACCAATGGAGTATACTATGAAGTTTCTATTATTAGCATCTGTTGTTCTAGTGTCTGCCTGTGCCCAAGGACCTAGTCACTGGCATAGAGCTAAGGGCGAGGAATATAAGTTCTACCCATTTGAGCCAGGCTATGCTATGAAGGTGGCCGAAGAAGGCAGACGATGCTGGGAAGAAACCAATCGAGCCAACTGGGATCAGTGCCAATAAGCCACAACCTAGATCTTTAGATATCTTTCATATTTTGGTAAAATAAAGGTTGACATCTTGTCTGTGTGAGGCTATACTATATATATAGGCAAACAAACAAAGGCACACAAAATGGCATATGTATCACAAGCAGACAAAGCAAAATTGGCTCCAGTTATCAAAGCGGTACTAAAAAAGTATGACATGAAAGGCAGCATCAGCGTTCGCCATCACAGCACTTTGGTTGTGAACATCAAGCAAGGCTCAATCAACTTTGAAGACTACTTACATGGTGACGGCTACATCCAAGTGAATCCATATCATATCGACACTACCTACACAGGTGCCGCACATGACTTCCTTAACGAGCTTAAGGTAGCAATGGAAGGTCCAGAATTCTTCAACAACGACGATGCCCAATCAGACTACTTCTCCCGCAGTCACTATGTAGACATCAACATCGGACAGTGGAACAAACCCTACGCACTGGCAGCGTAAGAGGTTGACATACAGCAGAACGATGCTATAATTAATTGGTAAACAAACGGAAAACAATCATGAAACAATATATCAAGACAATATTAAAATGCCTATGTGTCGTAGCTTTTTTTGCACTGTTGGCAGCAGCCATTGTTTGGGTTGACTCAAGAGATAGTGCGAATAGAGGGAATAACGAAATGCTTGAACAGTATGAAGGATCCAGTCCAATTCGCAAATTTTTTGGTAATTAAAAGGTTGACCTCTACCGCGTAGGTGTTATACTTAATATATAGGCACAACGGAGAAGACAATGTTTACTGTAGAAATTTATAAAACAGACAAGCGTAAGAAGTCAGGCGAGCGTTTGGTTAGTAAGACAGACTACACTACCGACAATCGTTCAATGTTGGAGCATACCGTGAAGCATAGCACCCGAGCAAGCAAGGGCGAGCGTTATGAGATCCACGCTACCTATGTGACCAAGCACAGCTTAATGGGTGGCAAAGAATTCCAAGAGCGTTACGATACGCCCTACTATTGCTCACCATCATCAGAAACCTATTGGAGCTCATAAAATGGCACAACACGAACCAACACCACAATCAGCTATTGACGAATGGCTGGCAAAAGGTAACAAAATTATCCAATGCGCTCCTGGAGAGCGTAGTGGAGAAGGTGTGATTGGATACACACATGGATGGGGCCGCAAGAAGAAACCCATAGAAGTTAAACCTGAAGAATCTAATAAGGAAGAATAAATGGCCATCGTAACCAAAGTGATGCACTCTGACCCAGGCCATGCGTGGCTTGCTGTCAAACTCAGCGAAATCAAAATGCTGGGCATTGAGACTTCAATCTCTTCCTATTCCTATGTCAAAGGCAAAACTGCTTACTTGGAAGAAGACTGCGACGCCGGTAAGTTCATTGCGGCCATGCGAACAAAAGGCATTGATGTAACAGTAAAGGACGGAGCCTGTCGTGACCGTAGCCCAATCCGTTACTTCAAATCATATAAAGCTGAATTGGTAAAATAAAGAGTTGACAATTACAGTCATTTAGACTATACTTAATGCATAAGCAACAAAGGACACCATGCAAGACATTTTAACTTTTATCAATGAGCTCAAAGAGCTTCAAGCATTGTATAATGCAGACGACTTGCGGAACTACGATTTTGAAACAAAGATCGACAAGTACGAACGTGATGCTGATGCATATGAGTCTGAAATGGAAGATCTGTTCAAAACCAGCAAGATCTTTCAGCCTAGCTTTGAGGTATAACATGAGCATACGTTATGTCAAGCCTTTAAAAATGAACCACCCTTATCGATTAAGTGATGGAGGCTTTATGCGAATTGAAAACGCATTCAAAGGCAACAGGACTATAATGAAAAGTCTAACCTCGCAAGAACTAGCAGCCTACAATGATCATCTCTATGATATACTTGCGAGCAAACTTCAGACACACCTAGGAAGTACGGCCCTACAATGAAACATTCATCCTTTCAATTATTTTGCAGAGAGAAATGGTTTGAACATAAGGACGAGATTCTATTATGGACCGGCAGTACTCTAACAGAATATAATGACAAGTATTATTTTAGGCAGCATCGGTGGCTTTTAAAACGAATGTATAAGGAACAGAAAAATGGATGATATCACCGTTTGGTTTTTTGGTATGTATGTGGTAGGAACTATTATCGGATACCGTTGGGGATACAAGCGAGGAGTGATATCTGCGGCAGAGACCTGTATTGATGCTCTCATTGAGCAAGGGGTCATTAAGACATCTAAAGATGCCAATGGAGAAACCCAAATCCATAAGTTTAACGAGTAATTTAATTAACCAGGAGATAATATGTATTTAGATATGACAACAGAAGTAGAATCAAAAATTGCCTTTTATGAAAAAGATATTGAAAACCCGCATCTAGTAAATGGATTTCGAGGCACATGGCAGTTCTCTGATCATCGTTTGATTCCAGATGTCTTTAGAGGCTTCCTTCAACGCCACTACGGAGTGATGCGACTTCAGCGAATCAAGATCGAAGACATCAATACACTGCTAAATGATCTATGGGAAGGCCCCGGAAGTCTCGCTAAGATTTTTCGTATGGAGAACGAACTGTATAATGCAGGTGCTAATATCAAGTTCAGTTCTTTAGACATTGCTAAGATTAAGAAATACGATGAGAACGACGAACAAGAACTAGATGACCTGCCGTTGGCACAGTTTGCTGAATCTTTTGACGATGATGATGAATAATTTGGCAAGATAAAGGTTGACAGGGTAGCTGTTTGAGGCTATAATTAATACATAGGCAATAAACAAAAGGCATTTGATATGAATATTAAAGACATCAACCAAACTATCATGTTCGGCACTTGGACCAACGACGAACTGACCAGCATCATCGATGCAGTCAAATGGAACCGTGCGAAGCTCACACAGGCAACCAAGTGGAGCCTGCGAGTAGGCGACAATGTCAACTTCACCCAGTCAAAGACTGGAGTTAACTTTACGGGTGTGGTAATGAAGATCGCTATCAAGTTCGTCACAGTGCGTACTATACAAGGCCTGTGGCGTGTTCCTGCTAATATGTTGACCAAAGTAGAGGAGTTTGCATAAGATGATGCCATTCAATGAGATGACACAGCTAGGTCGTAAGGCAACTGTGGGGCGATTGCTACAACAGGACAACCTGACTGAGTGGGCTCGCAACTACTGGAGCCTAGTGTTCGACACTATCGCAATGAACGAACAGCGATACAATGCTCGCGTCTATACTGTCTATAAAACATTCAATTAAAGGAATTTAGAATATGAGTAAAGTAGGACAATGGGTTTTTGAAATGCAAGAAGATGCATACGACATGCCACTTCCTGAGTTCATTCACAAGTATGGTGTAGGACAAGCCGCTGTATGGCATGATGTGCAACAGAACATCGAAGACACCGCTGACTTTATGGAGATGGACGACGGTGCCTAAGTTCACACAACGATATCTTAAGCCTAATATATTCAAGCCCAAGGGTTCAATGTTCTTAGGTTTGACGTGGACTGTAGCAGGCTCTAAGAAGGGTACCGCATACGCTGTAGAACTGCACGAGCGTGGGTTCACTTGCGAATGCTCGGGCTTTACCTTCCGTGGCAAGTGCAAGCACAGTGAAGTTGTCTTAAAGCGAGTAGAGGAGGCCATTGATGGACGAGTTCCCCAATATGCCATTTAACTATAGTTTCAGCTGGACGCAATCATACCCTGCGGCCAATTTGAATCCTGCTCCTAGCAACTGTGAGATGGCTGTAATCGAAGCTATTGATCGTTTGGTAGAAGCAGGAGTGAGGTCGCCAGTTGCGGACAACCTTATTCTAAATCTAACTAGGAGCAGAAATGTTTAAAGGAATTATCTTAGGTGCCCTGATCACAGTGGGCTTGGTTGGTTACGGTATAGTCAATACCGTCGATGTCGAAATGGCAGGAGCCAAAGTAAAGAACGGCGTCAACTTTGTTGCTAAGAAATTAGATGAGGCAACTAAATGATGATTGATATTCAAGACATCAATCCAGGCGAGAGTTATGCCTGCAAGTTTCGTGTGAAGACTATGCTTGACGAACATGGCCGCCCTGCACCCAATCTTACTGATACTCCATTGAAGGGCATTGGCGACTATGAAGGCCTAGGCGTGCTAATGCAACGAGATACAGAGAAATGTCTTGTGAAGCTGAAAGACCAAAAGAGCTCTAAAGAATTCGTTATCGCCTACAAAGACATCTGGGATGTTGATGTCGTTGAATGGACAGATCCGTTGTAAAAATACAACAGGTTTTGGTAAGATAAAGGTTGACATTGTTCTCTTGTGAGCTTATACTGTATATAACAGTTAGGCACATAGGCACACAGGAGAAATTACATGGCATTTGCACCCGAAACAGTTAGTTTTGATAGAGGCGACTCAAGCATCTTAGGCAGCTTCTACGAGAAAGAATGCGGCAAGTTTTTTGAGTTCTCTATAAACACAGACGACTTTGACTTTGCTCAAGGCTACCCACACAAGATTTGGGTTACCACTCCACGTCCAGGCATTGACAGCGGCTACCGTTATGGCACTGTGAAGAAGACTGTGGCCTATGTGGTAGTGGACGAAGATGCCAACGGTGCTGTGATCGAGAAGTGGGAACTTAAGCAGAACAGCATGAAGGAGTACTATCGTGGCTAAGAGAGCACGGCAGCCACAGACACCCAAGCCTAGGAACTTCGTGGCTAAGGATATGTTAGACCGTAATGGGCCTTATAAACCTAAGGCAATCTATGTTCAAAAGAAGCCTAAGTATAAAAAGAACTGGCTCAATGATGATTTTGGAAAATAAATGACGCCCGAAGACATTATTAACCTTGTGTTCAAAGTGGCATTTGGTATTGCGGCGGTGTGTTTGGCCCTCAGTGTGTTTCTTGTGGTTTTGGCAATTTAAAGGTTGACTACACTCTAGTTGATGCGGCTATACTATAGATAAACCACGCAAAAATATATTTGCTCTAAGAGCGATCGGATAACTAATATTATGAACAACGATAACAACGATAACAACGACAACGACGATAACGACGACAACAACGACCACGAAGATAACGAAGATGACGATGACAGCTCAGAAACAGTAACGCCAGTCTACATTGTAGACGATGACACAGAAGAACTGTTGATGACAGCACTCAACTGCATGATTACTCTAGCTGATGCACAGATTGATCCTATCAGCGGAGATTCATTGGTCGCGATAGCAGATGAAATTGCTCTACGCTTTGCTATTGAACGCTTTGAAGTAGAAGAAACTATTCACACTGATGACAACGGTGTTGAAGAGATTATCTTTAAACCCAAGGGTGGCATCTTGCCTGATGCTGACACTGAAGAGGAATGATCCTATGATATCGATCGTTATCATCTTTGCGCCTGTGATCCTAGGCTGTGCAATTGGATTCTTGTTGAGTCTAGGCAAACCTAAACCCAACCCCACGCCCACTCGTATTGAGCCCACACTATGATCTATCAAATTGACGCTGCTACTATGAGCATGCTGGAAGAAGTGCTGAACATGGCACAAAGAACCGTAGACTGTCAATACGACCTAGAGATGGCTGACTCAATGCAATTGGTGCTGGCTGAGGTAGCAGAACGTTTTGATATTGTGAGTCAACAAGTAACAGCTACAGGTCAGGTGATCCCTATCAAAGGCCCACCCACACTGACCGTCGTTGACTAAACTGTAGTACTCCAGGGTTATGTGAGTTAAATAATTGATGACACAACACACTCTCACTTCAGACGCATATGACTCGTAACCAAGCCCTGCACAAACTCAAAGATCGTATGCTGACTGATCACGATCGTGAACGCCTGCATCAGTACATTCACTTCCTAGATACAGAACACGTTAGTCCGACAAGCGCGAAGCGTCCTACAAAAAAATCTGGACACAATCCTCGTGCTGCTCAAACCTAAACTACCTTTAGCTACTGCACCCCAAACTGAACATCTGCAACTGCAAATAGAAATAGAAATAGATATTATAGCAGATGCACAAGCTATACACGCAAGATGTGATGAACTACGTGCAGATACTTACTTACTATGTCTAGCTATGCAACGTGCAGATATAAGATATAATATTCACATACGCTGCAACTAGAACTCACTAGAACTCACTATATACACTATATACACGCTCAGACCCCGCTGCTATGGTCTAGGTATTCTGTGTAACACAAAGGCCCCGCTGTAAGGTCTCGCGCTATACACGCATACAGGTTGAATTGACTCTTATACTATAGTAGAAGCGACACTATACACAGAGTAGAACAGTATAAAGAACCCTTATAGTATAGTAGAGTAGAGTATAGTAGAGGTTTATATAGAGTGGGGAAAGAGTGGGAAAGTATTTGAAAAGTATTAAAAAGTATTAAAAAGTATTTGAAAAGTATTTGAAAAGTATTTGAAAAGTATTTGAAAAGTATTTGAAAAGTATTTGAAAAGTATTTGAACTATACCCCTCGTCACCATGGTCAAGAGAAAAATTTTCTACTGTATATAACCACAGAACTGTTGTAATTTTACTCTGATCTTAGCGACGGCCCCACCAATAACCATGGTTTATTCACCATTGCAATCCACTGTAACCAGTCTATAAGCACGGTTCTAGTTCTGTTTACAACCTCTTGACACTATAGAGAATTCTCTACCGTGAGTCTAAGACCTCTACTATACACTCTACTATACACTACACTATACTATACTATACACATCAACAGCTTATAGTGAGTTCTTAAGGTTCTACTTGAGCTATACACTGTAACCTGTTGTTTTTATTGATGATTTATTTTTTCCTTTAGTATCAAGCACTTAGCTGTGGATGAACTATACACTGTAACCTCTTGATTTAATTGAGGTTTTTTCCTAGATGAGGTTCTAGTTGTAGGGTGTGTAGGGTGTGTAGGTTGTTGATTGTATTGGAGAAAATTTCCCTTTTCTATCAACAACCTAGCGAGGGGTTACAGACTGTAACCCCTTGATATCATTGAGTTCTTTTGTGTCGAGAGATCAGAGGTGCTGTCCGTAAGGTGTCGGTCAGAGTGTGGCATTTTTGCAACTCAAGACCGTTCGCGCAGCCTCCACGTCCATCCCGGACTAGTTCCATCGACGCCTTGCTTTAGATCTACTGTTCTCCTTGCTCCCTCTACTCTTATAGTATATGGTCTAGGGGAGGGATTGTCAACCTCTTTTTTACCAAATGTGGCAGAAAAATTAATTTATTTTTGAGCAGATAGAGGTTGACAGCCTAGACTGTTGAGACTATACTGTATATAAGTTAACAAAGAAGGCACACTATGAAACTAACTTTAGAGATTTACAAGACAGACGCTAGAACAAAGAGCGGTGAGCGATTCCTTTCTAAGATGGACCTGGATGTGAAGAGTCCCAAGACTGCGGTAGAACTACACTATAAGAGCGTGTACCCTGCACCCAAGTATCGTGTAGAGATCCATGAGACCTTCGTTACTCGCAAGAGCATGATGGGAGGTGCGGAGTTCCAGGAACGTTATGACACTCCCTACTATTGTTCACCAAGTTCAGAAACCTTCTGGAGCATGTAAAGATGGAATATTCTGTATTACTATATGATGCCGTGGGCACGGGCTACGGTGCTGATGTTGAATCCTTTGACGATCTAGATGAGGCTCGTCTGTATGCCAAGGGTCAACTCGATGACTTCATTGTAGTCACTAAGGTATGTGAGGATGGCAATATAGTGGACTTCTTCGTTGAATAACCCATCGGTTGACAAGGTTATTCAGACCTGTTATAATACATGCATAAACAACGCAAAGAGGGCAGACCATGTGGAGCAAAGAGTTTGATGAGATACGTATTGGCAGCATGTTTCGATTCAACGGTAGCGACTACCGTAAGCAGAGCACTCGTACTGCTCGCAACCTCAACTACGATCGTGTGTTCTACTTTGGTAATAAAGAAGTAATACATCCTATAGCCTGGTAAGGTCTAGGGTTTTTAGTTGACAATCACCGAACTCGGTGCTATAATTAATACATAGAAACAAAGCAAAGAGGGCACACTATGCAGGACTTTAAAGAATACGCAAAAGACTTGGCAGACGCCAGCAGACAAGTATACGGCTCGCATGCATACGCCGCGGGCTATTTTCAGAGCGTGCTGGTAGACATGTTCCGTTTACTGAGTGTGGCAGATCAGCAACGCTTTACTCGTATGATGCGGGATTCAGCAAACAAAATGGTTGACAGCATAGACGCTTGAGACTATACTGTATATAAGCAAACAAAGAAGAGGGCAATCCAAATGGGAACTAGAAGCGCGATAGGTTACAAGACAGCAACAGGCGTCCGGGCAGTCTACTGTCATTATGACGGATATGTTTCAAACAACGGCCGCATCCTGCATGAGCACTATCAGGCAGCATACAAGATCTGTCGTTTGATTGAGCAAGGCAACATGAGTTCGCTGGCACCTGAGCCAATGTTTACAATCGGCAACGGACACAGCTTTGAAACTCCAGAGCAAGGTGTTGTGGTATATTACGGTCGCGATCGTGGCGAGACAGGAGGTGAGACTCGTGAGTTTGCTAATGTAGACGAGTTTGAGACTGAGATGTCTTCTATGGGATGTGAATACTTCTACTTATTCAACGGTAGTGAGTGGATTGTAAGCACAGGTGAAGGCGTGTTCAATCGTGTAGAGGACTTGCTGGAGCTAGAGGCTGTGGCAGAATAACAACAAAAGATGTCAACTTTGATTAAAAAGAGGTTGACATCTACGCTGTTGGTGCTATAATGTATATAACAGTTAGGAGATGGGCTCAGAGCTGTAACTTAAAGAGGAATTAATATGACACAAAAAACTTTTTCCGTAGCAGGCGTTTCAACTTTCAAGGGTGCGACCAAGGTTCGCTTTGCGAATGACTTCGTAAACCGTATTAAGATCCTCAACAAGAACCTACACACAGACGTTGAACTGATCGAGCTAGGCACTGAGCTGAGCAAAGAAGATGTGTGCAAGGTATTAGTAGCCCATCCTAAGTTCCAGGGCGTGGCAGCACAGGTTGCGATTGCAGAATACTTGATTCGCAATGTCAAGACAGCAGCTAAACACATGGCAACGCCTGCTCCTAAGGCTGTTCAGACTCCTCAAGTTCCGGCGCTCAAAGGTATGACTCCTATGGGATTCAATCTTAGCGAGTGTGAAGACGCTCCGTTCTAAGCTAAATTAGGGGTTGACATATCCCGTAGATGTGTTATACTATGTATAGTCGCTGAAACAAACAGTGTTCAAAGGCAAATTAACTTAAACTTTAGAAGGTATCAAACTATGTCATTCACTACTATCAAAACTAACCAAACAGCTTTCCTCGAGTCTTACTTGCGCGGCAACGGCAGGACCATTACATCCGCTGATGCTAAGGCACGCTTCGGAATCCAGAACCTGAGTGCTCGAGTAAGTGAACTGCGCGATGCAGGATTGGTTGTGCGTGTGGACACTGCTACAACTGGCAAGGCTCGCTATGCTGTGAGCGCACGAGACGTTATGGGTAGCCGTGCAAAAGTATTTGCTGTCTAAGGCAACTTAGGAGTTGACAGTATAGCGTTTCGGCGCTATACTGTATATAACAGTTAGACAAAAGGGCACACAAGATGATTAGATTTGTAACAGGATTGATAATTGTAATGGGCGCAGTAGGCGGACTAGAGCAGAACACTGCTACACTCACACAAGGCATCTTGTGCGCATTGGCTGGGCTTACACTGATGGCATGGGCTTTGCCTAAATTGATTGCACAAACTGAAGGGAACTACTAATGGTAAACGAACTTGTAATGATCCAGCTGTTGGAGAAGGTTGCTCGATTAGTAGAGTTAGATCAAAAAGATGAAGCGGTCGCAGCAATCGATTCAATGATATATGACCTGTGCGTACAGGTTCAGGAATTCGAATTAGAGATGGCTCCGTCTTACTAGGAACACCTCGGGTGATGGACTGTTAAAGGTTCGTCGAGCCAAAGAGAGCGGTGGGGCTCTGCGGCACATATAAACAGAATTAGCCTTGATGGTGAAATTGGTAAACACAATTGACTTAAAATCAATCGCCGTAATGGCTTCCCGGTTCAAGTCCGGGTCGAGGCACCAAGTTAAGAAGCCTCCATAGCTCAATTGGTCAGAGCGCCCGACCCATAATCGGTAGGTTACTGGTTCGAGTCCAGTTGGAGGCACCAAGTTTCCGGCGTTCGTTCAACGGATAGGACAGCACTCTTCTAAAGTGCGAATGTGGGTTCGATTCCTGCACGCCGGACCAATTCAAGTTTGTTGTAAACATACAACAAAATAATGGTTGACAACTGCTACAGTGATGCTATACTGTATATAAGCAAACAAAGAAGAGGGCACTCCAATGATGACAACCACACATACACTAGAAAAGCTAGACGTGTTGCTAGACGATGTAGAAGAGCTGATCCGCAACTTACCGCTAACAGAAGCACAAAAGCAGCAGCTGGTGTCAACCTGCTACGGCTTGTGGACGGACGTTGAAAAGATGGTAGAAGATACAGGCAAATAGTGGTTGACAACTAGCAGAACGATGCTATAATTAAGTATAGAAACAAACAAAGAGGGCAAACAATGTTTAATTCACGTGATGCTGCACTAGCAATGGTAGAAGACGGAGTTATATCGGCGGAGCAGATGCTGTCGATGTGCTTGGCTTACATGAGCAAAGACGATGTCGAAGAGATGTTGGACGCTAACGAGTTGGGCGAGCGCTTCCAGGAAGACGACGACGGACAGCCAGACGAAGCACAAGAATGGGAGAGCTTTGATGCAGATTGCTAAGAACCCAATCCCAGTCAGTGGTATGTTTGCCACGCCCAAGACTCAAGCGGACTTGTTCGCTTACCTGCAGAAGTTCAGTGGCCCAGAGCGGGCGCTGGCAATGACTGTGGCTATGATGACAATGAACATGTGCAACAAGATGGTAGACGATGCTGCCGTAAAGGAAACTGTATAATGCCAAACTGGTGTAACAACAATATTGAGATCAAAGGTCCTGCAGCTAAGATGGAGGCACTGTGGGACGCGGCGTTTATGGCAGAGCGAGGATTGCTTCACGCAATGGTTCCAATGCCCACAGAGTTCGAAGGCACAGACAATTGGTTTGGCTGGTGTGTAGACAACTGGGGTACCAAGTGGGATGTGTCTACTGAAGGAATTCAGTTTATCAACAATGAAGACGGCACTGCTAGTATCACAGGTCACTTTGACTCAGCTTGGAGTCCGCCCATTGCTGCATACCATACATACCTAGAAGCCAACGAGGACTGCACCATCACTGCTTCCTACTATGAGTGCGGTATGGACTTTGGTGGCTTCTATGTCAACGGTGATGATGAGTTTCTAGAAGACCTACGCGATGAGTATGAACTGCCAGAGGATGAACGCAGTGACTTGTTCAAACGATTAGATGAAGAGTTTGCGCTGAGTGACGACTTTGATGACGGTTGGGACGATGACGAAGTTGTAGACAATGATGTGGCAGATCTACAACACTAGACCAAAGAATTTTTTAAATAATGGTTGACAACTAGCAAAACGATGCTATAATTAATATATAGAAACAAAGCAAAGAGGGCAACAAGATGAACAACCCATATTACGAAGCTACTAAAGAGCAGAAGCAGTTGGCAGACATTGGTCGTGCTATGATGGACTTCAGCGAGAACTACGGTGTAGAGCATGGCTTGGGCAAGTTGAAAGAAGAAGGCCTGCGTGTGCTCAACAACCTTAGCCAGGTAGGCAACATGCTTACTCGCTACGGTGTGACCTTTGGCACTACGCAGAAAAACTTCACAGATGCGGACATGAAATTAATTGCACAGTTTATGAAAAAAGAGCTTGACATCCCCAGCAAGTGAAGCTATAATTAATACTTAAACAACAGCATTAGAGGAGCACTACATGCAGATGAGCAATATTAAGATCGTAGAAGGCACGTACAAGATTCGAGGCAAAGAAGTTGACCTTGCAGGTATGGTGTTTCCGCTAGTAGAAGAGTTTAAGGTAGGAGCAGGCGGCGGATATGTAACAGTAGACGGCACAGCAGTTAACGGGTTTCCAGACCGTAACATTAAGATCAAGGTAGCAGGCCCGGGGGACTATGAACATGTTGGCGAAGAAATAGCCGCAACAGTTCGCGATGAGTCAGACGCAGAGATCGTAGAGCGTATCCGCGAACGCTTTGACATGTTGAAGGACATGGCCAAAGCAGTCAAGAAGGGCAATGTGCGAGCTATGATCGTAAGTGGTCCTCCAGGCGTTGGCAAGAGCCACGGTGTAGAAGAAGTGTTGGATCGTTATGCTCTATTAGAGAGCATGGGCGGACAGAAGACACACGAAGTGATCAAAGGTGCTACAAGTGCTCTTGGACTTTACTGCAAGTTGTACAAGATGGCAGACAAGGGTAAGGTAGTAGTGTTTGATGACTGCGACAGTATCTTTAGTGATGAGTTGAGCTTGAACATCCTCAAAGCT
>JBDNIA010000196.1:0-5944 GCA_041688525.1 Crocinitomicaceae bacterium
ACAATAAATGGCCTGTAAACGACAAAGAAACTAAGATTTTGCTCATCTTCATGGTAATGGCATTGAGTACTTATTTCATACATGGGTTTTTAAACAATTACCTCGACACCGACAAAGCCTGTGTTCCAATTTGGGGAATGGCCGCCATTTTCATTGCTTTAGAGGAAAGGTTGAAGAGGGAAAAAGCAATCGACTGATTAAAAATTTTAAATTGCTAATCAAAAAGTATATTTACTACAAAGCTTGTACTTCAAAAGTTGGAGTTCCTTTTACTCCATTGGCATTATAAAAGTTGATAAAATGAATTTTATAATAATTTCCTTCAATCGTTTTGACGATATAGTTCTTTTCTGGAAGTATTGTGTAGGAGTTTCCGTTAAAATATTTCCAATCGTATCCAATTCTATTTATTGAGGCATGAAATGGATAAGCTGAGACATGCGAAAAATTAATTAATTCAAAAGGAAGATCGAAAACCTGTGCCACTTCTATTCCATTCCTATTGGTCAAAACGCCTGTTACCAAATAAGGAAAGTCCGGTTCAAACAAATGTGTAAATTGCCCAAAATACAAATCCCAAGTTTCTTTTTTCGGTTCTATAGTTACAGTTGAATTGGTTTGAAAAGAGTAAAAGGTAAAATTATAGTCACTGTCCTTTTCTATTACCACCGTTTGTTCATTTGAACCATTAAGACCTGAATAATGTATCGAATAATTAGCATTACTAAAAGAAAGTATTTCCATTTTCCTGAAACCGTTATGATTCCCAGAAGCATTGTATCCCAAGTCAATAATAAATGGTTTGGTTACTGTTTGCCAATCAATTAAAGCTATCGAATCGAGATTACCTGAACTTACATCGTACTTCCATGAAATTCCATTTGTATCTGTAACCTGAAAAAAATTCGAATTAAAGGCTAAACCAGCCGCCATAGATTTCGCTCCATTTAAAATTATCCTATATCCGACATTGTTTGTTTCAAATCCCAAATCCCAAGCAGTCTTCAAGTTTTGATTGGAAAATGAATTTGATTCAAAATCGTAGTAGGCAAAATAGCGGTAATCACTGCCAAGATCTATTTGGTTGGTAATCGTTACGCCCGGTTCGTGCTGAAGAATAGGGATTTCTTTTTTCAAACATGAGGCAATACTAAAAGTCAGTAAGAGAATGGATAGATATTTTATCAATTTGGACATGTTTTGAAAGATTTACTTAAATCAAATTGCAAGGTGGTAAAATACGTTCTGCCCGTACCAACAGAAATAGCATTTGTTCCAGAACTGTGAACGCTTCCACTCGCCATTGCGTTAATTTGGGTAACGTTGAAGATGTTTTTAACGCCCAAGATTATCGAAATCCGATTTTTCCAAAGTTTTTGAGAAATCGTGAAGTCCATCAGCTGGTATTTATCCGTTATTCCCAAATAAACTTTTCCTTCTCCATCTTCGAAGTAATTAGGCAAATCACCATTATATTTATAAAAAATAGAGAGTGCTGTTTTTGATTTGAACAGCGAATAGGTTATTGAAGATTGTATTTCCGGTGAAAACAAATAAGGTTGAATTGGTTGATCTGTCTCTAAATTGCTTGCTCTTCCAATAATTCCGTAACCAAAACTAGTGTTCAATTTTTTTCTATTCCATTTTAATGTAGCGCGTCCACCAAGTGATTTGAATTTTCCAATATTGACGTACGTATATTCGGTACCCGTTATGGATGCTAAACTAATTCTGTTGACAATAGAATTATAAAAACTGCTTATCTCGGTTTCAAGTGAATTTTTATTATCCCCAAATCGATGAAGAATAGATGCCAATAAGTTGTGAGATTCCTCCGCTTTTACATTCAAATTTCCAATTATATTGTGATTGATATCGACAAATTCGTAATAAAGTTCTTTAATCCCCGGCGCTCGAAATCCTCTTGCATACGAAGCTCTAAAATCCATTTTTTTGGCAAACGACCACTTCAAATTCAAAGATGGTAAAATCGGAGAAGTATAACTTGTGTTGTAACTAGCTCTTATTCCTGGTTTTAGTATGACTCTACTCGTGGGGCGAAATTCTGAGGTTACGAAAAACGCATAATCGCTTTGAGACTGTTGCGTGTTTTGAATTCGCATTCCTGAAGCACTTTCCGTCAAAACATCGTATCCTAATTGATAATTAAACTTAGCAGAATCTTTGTTGGAGGTATAAAATCCACGAAAAACCCATTGATCGAACATTGAAGTATCTTGATCAGCCGAATTTTCTGTGAGCTGACTATTTAAGGTTGTTAAATCTGTGAAATAAGTATTTTTAATTCGGTTGTATCGATTATAGGAAAATAGCATTTCTACCTTCCCTTTTTTCTTAAAATTTTTATTCAGCTGTAATGCTTGGTCCATTCTTCTTGTAAAATAATCGTCGTCAAAAGCCGTTTCTTGATATGGAGCTCTTGGATATCCTCGATTGTATACAGTCTCTTGGAAAAGATCAGATTGTAGTCGAATAAACAAATCGTTTTTTTTCCATTGATAAAAAGCGCGACCAAAATATTGTTCTTTTGGTTTCCAAGTCATAAACCGATTAGAATCAGCTATAGGCTCAGGGTTTTTAAAAGTTGTATGATTAGCATTCCATCCGTCGAAAAACTGTCTGCCACCAGAAACACCTACTGCACTATTTTTCCAAGCATAGGTCAAATCACCGGTTATATTGTAATGACCCGAACTCTCGTAATAGGTTTGGATTGACCCTGACACTTGATTGCCTTTTGGTTTTTTAGAAATTAAATGAATAACACCTGCTAGGGCATTTGTTCCATAATTCACAGAAAGTGGCCCTTCAACAATTTCAATATGCTCTATGTTTTGTAGGTTAATTTGGCTCAAATCAATATTCCCATTCAATCTTCCGACAACCGGAACACCATCTAGAAGTATTTTTACATTTTCCCCTGAAATGCCTTGAAGACTCATGCTACTTCCTAAAATATTATCCTGTGAAAGTCTTACACCCATTTCATTGCTTAGTACATCACTTAAATTCACAGCGCCCATTCTGTCTGTTTTCTTTCTATCAATTATTTGGATGCGATGTACTGCATTTTCTCGGGTTGTATTGCCATAGTTCGCAGTCACCACAATTTCTTGAATCTCAAGAATATTTACTTTTAATTGCAATGTGAGCTTTTTAGGCAAAAGTAAAACGGTATCCATCTTTTCAAAACCGTATGCATAGACTGATATTAGTATAGACTCTAATCCTGAGAATGCACTTCCTTGAAATTGTACTTCTCCTTGCGCATTAGAAACTCCTTGAAACAAGATTTTGCCCTCACCATCTTTGATTTGTACTTTTGCTCCAACGATTTCGGTATTCGAATTATTGGTGAAAAAGAGTGTGTTTTGAGCATTTCCTTTTATCGAGATAATGACAAAGCCTATAATGAAACAAATAAGTTGCAGATTCTTCATAATCTCGATTAAATGGAGAAAACTGCCGACAAAAGATCGACAGTTTTCATTGTGTTAAAAGTTTTATTATTGCACAATAAGTTTTGTGTTACGCATTCCTTCATTAGTTACCAAACTCAGAGAATAATATCCTTTCGATAGATTACTTAAGTTTATTTTATGTTCCGAAAAACCTGTTCCATCTAATGTGTCCTGATAAACAGTTTTACCAGACATATCTGTCAAAATAAGTTGAATTGTCGTTGCTGAAGTGTGGTATAAAACAGTAAGTATATTCTGAACGGGGTTCGGATAAATCCCAAAAGATTGGATAGCATCATTTGCTTCTAGTCCTAAGTTTGAAATTAATTCTTTGGTGAAAACAACTTTGCCAGTTGAGCTACCATCAAAACGTGTCAAAACCAGTTGCCAAAGCACTCCAGATTGATCTTCAATGAAATACGATAAATCTGATTCTATATCGTATGAAAAACTACTCATATTGAACGTTTTCCAATCGTATCCAACAACATTAATTACTGAATCGACATTGAAGTTCGACCAAATCGCTGAAGATGGATTAACGCCTGACGCCTCGCGAACGTAGACGTTATTATTTGATAAAATTCCTGTTACTCCATAAAATATACCTGGCGAAAGTTCGGTAGTGTATTTCGTAAACACAATATCCCATTCTGTTTTAACTGGTTCACGATCGAGCGCTATATCCGTCTGAATAGAGTAATACCCAAACTTTTTGTCTGTATAATTTGATTTTGTCAGTGTTGCAGAAACTTCATTCGATCCGTCCAAATTGGCATATTTGAAAGAATAAACACCGGAAATAAGACTCTCTAGCATTAATTTCTTGAAATTACCATTTGAGAGCTTCAGAATGTGAATAGAGTCACCTATGATTTGATGCGTAGTCGTATTATAGTTTGCCCAACCTAGGTCGGTAAAATCTGCAGGATTCGCCGTCCGGTCAAAAGCACCAATACTCCACTTTTGATCGGAATTATTTAATTTTCCCCAAGTTGATAGTCCAGCTGTATCCACTGTTGCCCAATCTAATTTAGATCCGTTCGGATAAGCATATAATTTTGTTCCTGTATGCTCATTTATACGAACCGATGAGCCAAATCCCGAAAGGTCAAAAGCTAAATCCCATGTTGTGTTATTTATGTTTATTTCTTCCCCATTGGAAAGGTTATAATAAGATTCGTTTGTATAACCTGATCCCATTGCAATCGAATCCTGAGTTTGTGCGTTCGTAACAGAACTGCTTAAACATAATAGTAGGTAAAGTAGTGTATTTCTCATGTTGCTTTTTTTATCATTTTTCATACTGCAAAGGAACTTCACGTGCGAGGGCATGGCAATACCTCTTTCACGGTATTTAAACTCAATCTAAATAACAAACTGCTCTTATAACTCTACAAATCATGTTATTAATCCTTAATCAAGGCGTAGCCACACGCCCGACTAAAATAAAATATACCACTATTACGGTAGGGGAAAATGATTTTTCAGAAAATACCGCTTTACAGGTATTGCTCCCTTACAAAGCCTTAGATAATTTTGTCCAACACTTCATTTTTATGATAAGACTAATACTAAATATCGTTTTTATTCTTGCGTCGACCTTTTCAATTGGTCAAACTAAAAATGTTTTTTTAGAGCGTAATTATTGGCATGAAAATCCTTCTATAGAGAAAATAAAAAAGGATATTCAAACTGGAAATAACATAGCTGAACTCAATTCAAACAAATTTGATGCTGTGGTTTATGCCATTTTAAAAGATGTATCAAATACAACACTTGAATTCTTAATATCACAAAAAGGAAACGATGTAAACAAGCTCACACACGATGCTCGAACTTATGTTTTTTGGGCTGCTTATAAAAACAATGTCGCCCTCATGCAATATCTAATTAATCGAGGGGCAAAAATGAATCTGGTCGACCAACATGGTTTGACGGTCGCAAACTTTGCCGCTAGCAACGGGCAAATAAATCCTGAAATATTTCAGCTATGCGAAAAAGCTGGTTGTATCTTGAAAAATGAGTTGAATCCTGATGGTGCAAATACCATCTTATTAGCCATGCCGCACATAAAATCAAACGAATCTTTGGTTTTTTTTTCGCAAAGAGAAATGTCTATTTTTGACCGAGATAAGAACGGAAATAACGCTTTCGTCTATGCGGCCAAATCAGGAAATACATTTATGATGGATTATTTAATCCATGAAAAAGTTGATCCAAAGGCGAACAAAAATGCTGCGATTATCTTCGCTTGTATTGGGACAAGAAATAAGAAAAATGATATTAACACTTTCATTTATTTAGTAGAAAAAGGTTTGTCAACTGGCGTAACTGACACAAATAAGAATACTCCTTTACACCTTCTATCAGGAAATTCTCAAGACTTAGAATTGTTAAATTATTTTCTTGAAAATGGTGCTGAGATCAACGCAAAAAACAAGAAGGGATTTTCCCCATTA
>JBDNIA010000197.1:0-6507 GCA_041688525.1 Crocinitomicaceae bacterium
CGATTTCGATTTTTAAATTATTTAGGACGCTATTGTTTTTCATCCTATATTTGTTCTTCTTTCATTTCGTATTTCACCCGTTCGTAATTCTCTTAATTTGTAATTCTTTCATTTCGTAATTCGTAATTGAAAAATTCGTAATTTTACACAAAACTTTTAGGGGTGTTTGACAACTCTGTCATTCTGAGAAATACCCTCATCACCTGATGCAGATAATGCTGCCGAAGGAAAAAAGTGAGACGCTTGGCGTTCCTGAAAGTTTGGATTATTTAAAAACAGGGAAATGAATTTGCCGCGTATACAATACATAACACATCCCGAAGAGGATTTCTCCAATTTAATTTGGCTTGATAAGCTTGCTGAAGGGGGGATTTCATGGGTTCAGTTGCGAATTAAAGAGGACGATTTAGCAGCTTTTCATCCGACACTGCATTACAAAGCAACGCTTTTTGAAATAGCTGATCTACTTCGCGAAAAAACGAATGAATTGGGTATGATTCTTACAATTAATGATCACCCTGAAGTTGCTCGACTGTCTAATGCGGATGGAATTCATTTGGGAACAGAAGATAAGGTAGAAGTATCGGATACAGATGGGTTTCCTGTTTATGGAGTGACAGCTCACGACATAATGGAAATCAGAAATTATCCTTTGGATAGAATTGATTATTTTGGCGTTGGACCATTCAAGCATACAAATACTAAAAAGAAAATAAAATCGGTTTTGGGAACGGAAGGTTATGTCCAGCTCATATCAGAAATGAAAAAGGTTAAAATTTCACAACCGATTTTTGCCATTGGAGGAATAGAAGAAAATTATATTGCTGAAATAATGCAAACAGGTGTTTATGGTATTGCTCTTTCGGGATTAATACATTACATTGATTTTGACGTAAATAAAATTAAAAACATTGTTCAAAAAGTTAACGACCATGCAAGATCCATTTAAACTAGGAGATAAGATATTTCAATCAAGATTGTTTACGGGAACAGGTAAATTCAGTTCAAATATAGAAATGGAACAAGCACTTTTGGCTTCTGAAAGTGAATTAATTACGGTTGCTTTGAAAAGAGTAGAGGCGACGATGCAAGATGATTTGTTGAAACATTTAAATCATCAGCACATTCACTTATTACCCAATACATCTGGCGTTCGAACGGCAAAAGAAGCGATTTTTGCAGCCGAATTGGCGCGCGAAGCTTTTGAAACGAATTGGATTAAATTAGAGATTCATCCTGAACCAAAGTATTTAATGCCTGATCCTATTGAAACTTTAAAAGCGACAGAAGAATTGGCGAAAAAAGGATTTATTGTTCTTCCTTATATTCACGCTGATCCGGTTTTGTGTAAACATTTGGAGGATGCTGGAACAGCTGCAGTTATGCCTTTAGGAGCGCCAATTGGCTCGAATAAGGGACTTAAAACGATAGATTTTTTGAAAATCATTATCGAACAAGCAAAAGTTCCGGTAATTATTGATGCCGGTTTAGGTTCACCTTCACACGCGGCAGAAGCAATGGAAATCGGAGCAAGCGCAGTTTTGGTGAATACGGCAATAGCAATCAATAGAAATCCTATTCAAATGGCTATTGCTTTTAAAATGGCTGTGCAAGCAGGTCGAATGGCTTTTTTAGCAGGAATAAATCAACAATTGGATAAAGCTGAAGCATCATCGCCTTTGACTGCATTTTTAGATTAATAAATCGTACGCCACAGAGCATTCTCGGAGGCGCGGATAAAATAGAAAGCAATGGAAACGTATAGTGAACATTTCGAAACCCTAAATTGGGATCAAATAAAGTCTGATATCTATTCCAAAACGGAAAGAGATGTGAGAAAGGTATTGGACAAACCAAAGCGAAGCTTAGCAGATTTTCAAGCTTTGATTTCCCCTGCCGCGGCTCCTTTTCTGGAGGAAATGGCGCAAATGAGTCGTGCGCTGACACAAAAACGTTTCGGTAAAACTTTGCGCATGTACATTCCAATGTATTTGTCGAATGAATGCCAAAATATTTGCACGTATTGTGGATTTTCTATGGACAATAAAATACCTCGAAAAACACTTTCCGACGAAGAAATAATAAAAGAAGCAGAAATTGTTAAGGCCATGGGTTATGACCATATTTTATTGGTAACAGGCGAAGCGAATAAAACAGTTGGAGTCGATTATTTTGTGAATGCGATTCGCCTACTTAGGCCTTATTTCTCACAGATTTCAATCGAAGTTCAACCGATGGAACAAGACGAATATGAAATCCTAAACAAAGAAGGTGTTTATGCCGTTTTGGTGTATCAAGAAACCTACAAAGAAGACGATTACAAATTGCATCACCCGAAAGGGAAAAAATCAAATTTTCAATATCGCCTGAAAACACCTGATAGGCTCGGTAAAGCTGGGATTCGTAAAATTGGATTAGGTGTTCTTTACGGTTTGGAAGATTGGCGAGTAGATACCTACATGTGCGCTGAACATTTGGCCTATTTAGAGAAAACCTATTGGAAAACACATTATGCTATTTCTTTCCCGCGTCTACGACCCTGTGCCGGAGGAATTGATTTAAAATCCAATATGACGGACAGAGAATTAGTTCAATTAATCTGTGCATATCGACTATTGAACGAAGAATTGGAACTTTCCATGTCCACTCGTGAATCAGAAAGCTTTAGGAATAATGTAATTCCTTTAGGTATTACCTCTATTTCAGCAGATTCTAAAACAGATCCAGGTGGTTATGCAAATCCACAAGTAAATCTAGAGCAATTTGAAATTGATGATAAACGATCAACCGAAACATATATTGATGTCATTAAAAAACAAGGCTACGAGCCTGTTTTCAAAGACTGGGATAAAGCGTTGATGTCATTTTTTAATTGAAATGTTAAGAAGACAAATAAATTTTGTAAAGTCTTTTTTTTTTAATATTGCTCAAGACTTACGGCCTAAGTTCATTAAATGTTATAAACAATTTAAAAATTTTAGCATGAAAAAAATAGTCGCAACATTTTTATTGGTATTGTTTGTAGCAAATAATGCTGATGCCAAATTAGTCAAGATTCATAGAAGAGGAAGCGATGACGGTGTTCATTACAACAAGGTTTCGGAGAGTAATGGGCTTTTTGTTCATTCGCTGAGTTGCACCGATCCAGGAACTATTGAATGTGGTTGGGCAACATCGACTCCTTATTTTGGAGATATCAGTGCGGATGAAATTGAAAATTTTGTCATTTCGAAAATAAACAACAACGAATACAGTGGAAGTACCAATTACAACGGTTTAGTTTATGTTACTTGGACCTACAATCCTGATACTGATGAATTGGAAATCACTATGAACGACGGCAATGATTAAAAATTTATTTAAGTTAAATATTTTAATTTTGGCGGTAGCAATATCGCCAAAATTGTTTTCTCAAAAACTACAAGTCGAATTTTTAAGAAATTTTTGTTTGGATTCGTCAGAATATTCAACGAACAACACAATTTATGAGGTGTTTGGAAATGAGATATATTACGCCACCTCAGAAGGGAGCGCACTCAAAATTTTTAAAAAGGATACGCAAGGTGATAAAAATGTATTTTTTTTAAAGAAAAATATCAAGGATTATTTTCTTGATTTTACAATTGATTCGTCAGGAAGTTTTTTTTTACTTTTTCAAACAAAACTCGTTAAATATCAGCTAAATGATGAAAACAGTATAGTATCCTACAAGGATATTGTTGCCGAAGCGCCTCTAAATTTAAGTTATGATAATGTTTACTGCACAAGTGGTAAAATTGTATTGACGCGCTGCTATAATTATGCTACCCTCGAAAAGGACACTTTGTTTGCAGAATTTAGCCTCTTTGATAGAACAAATTTGCAATTGGTTTACACCAAAAAAATAGTGCACGATGCTATTGGTTTCACACATTTAAGTTCTTATTTTATGGATGTAAATTATGGGAAAGTATTGTTAGTAAATGCATTAAAGAATAAAGCTTATATTTTCAATATAAATGAAAGAATGTCTGAAGATTCAGCTGGAGATGGAGCTTACTTAAACAAGAATATTTCAGAAATACCTTTTCCAACACAAATTATTCCTTATACAAATCCAAAAGCAATGGTCAGGGATGTAAGTACATTTGCAAAGAAAATAGATAGGTACGAAGGAGGCAGGTTCGTGAACGATTCGACTCTTATTTTAGTTAAAAAAAATAAAGGTAAATCGATAAATGGAAAAAGAACCATTTCAGTTTATCAACTGAATGACTCAATTGGAAACTGGGAATTTAAATCCAATAAAACGTTTAAAAACAAAATGATAAGCGGACGGTATGGAATTTTTAATTTTTATTATCCAACACATCTGAAAATACATAACAATCACGTATATCTTTCTGAAGCTTATTTTTTAAAAACCAATGTTTCCAAAAGAAAATTAAAAAGAGCTTACATGCGTGAGGATAATCTGAAAGTCGGTCTTTATGAATATTTTTTGGCGATTTAAAGTAATCCTAGTTTTTTTATTTGCGCTATCTTCCTGCAGAAATAGTCAGTATAAGGTGTATTCTAGTAACCTCAAAAAAAATTGGATAAACCTAAGCGACACAAATACGGTGGTTATTCTGAAAAATTATGTAGCTTGTAGTGGATGCATCCCAGAATTAGTGGACGATTATACTTTAAAAAAAAAGAAAATAATAATCGTCTCACTTGTTGACAAAGACCCAGTTGCGCTTAAAATGGCTCAAAAAGATTTGGGTTATATTCATGCCAATCAGTTAAGTATATTTTATCAATTTCACAAAAAAACAGATCCCTATTCTTATCGTTTTAGTAATAAAATATTCAGAAAATTCGATCATTTTGAATCGCCAATAGTATTGTTAACAGATTCATTAGGCAGCACAGTGATTCAGACTTATAAGGATTTCAAAAACAAAACAATGGGTACAGATTAACACATGCTTTGTGATTAATTTGACATATTGGCAATATCCAACAAAAAATCAACATTTTCCTCTATATGATTCCCGATTACGATTACATTGGCACCGGCACTTTTTGCATTTTTTATTTGTTCGATAGTTCTTATTCCGCCACCAACAATTAATGGAACTTCTAAGCCTGAACACCTTTCTATAATTTCACTTGAAATGGAATTTTCGGCTCCGCTGCCCGCATCTAAATAAATTAGACTTTTTCCTTGGAGAATGCCAGCGATTACTGTATTCTCAATTAAACTAATTTGATTTTGAGGAATAGGAGATGTTTGACTAACATAAGCTACGGCCGAATGATTTCCACCATCAATTAATAGGTAGGCAGTTGGAATAATTTCCAAATTCGATTCAGAAATATTTTTCGCAGTGCGAACGTGCTGACCTATTAAATAGTCGGGATTTCTTCCTGAAAGTAAGCTCAAATATAAAATTGCATCTGCATTTTCATCATATTGATAAACGTCGCCTGGAAAAAGTACGATTGGTAATTCACTATTTTCTTTTAAAAAATGAACTACATTTTGGAGGTCAGACTTCTCAACGGTGCTTCCGCCAACAAATAAATAATCGACATTTGCAAAATTTAATTTTTTAATAAAATCCTTTTTGTTCGAAAAATCAAATTTGTCAGGATCAATCAATATCGCTATTTGCCCTTTTTTAGACTTGATTCTTCTATAAATCTCTTGGTTCAATTTCAATGGGAGCAGAGTTTATTGTTAATACATTGTGGCCAGAGGAGAAAACACGGAGAGGCACGTTTATAATATGCTGTGGATTATGTATGCGTCCAAACCAGGCTTCATCCTTTTTGAAAAGGCGTAGGTCATCTTTGAAACTGATTTCGTTTCTACCGGCAAGTTTATATAAAGTCTCTTTAGCTGACCAAGCCATTGTCATTTCAATTTCACTAGACGTGTCGAACATTTCAATTTCCTCATCGTGGAGGAATTTTGGAAATGTTTTTAATGCCAATCCTCTTATTGCTTCTAAATCAAATCCAATTTTATAGTCAGAAACAGCAATCCCAACGACATCTGTTGTGTGACTGATAGATATATATTTATTCGAACTGATATGCGGTGCGCCTATTACATCATAGGTAATTTCATCTTTTCCAAAAATTGAATTTCTAAGCATACGGGTCGCAACGAATTCTCTTTTTTTAATTGTATTCTGTATTTTATTCAATTTTAAAACCTCATTGGGTAATAATTCTTCATGAAAATTTTCTGGAGCAAAATCTTTGTAAGCTAACAGATTGATCTTTATTGAATCATTAATTGAAATACTGTGGGTGTTCGAGAAATCCATATCGTGTTTCAAAGTTAACAAAAAATAAAAGTGTCAGCTTTATTTTTAGACATGTATATAGTAATGAAATATCGTTAAGAAAGAGTTAAGAAATCTAAGGAAGGATTTCTACCTTTGTTAAGTTAAGTTAAAGAAATTTTAGAGAATTTCAATTTTGAGCGAATCATGGAAGCGGAATTTGTCTATATTTACGACTTCTTGCAAA
>JBDNIA010000198.1:0-2673 GCA_041688525.1 Crocinitomicaceae bacterium
ATTAAACTCTAATAATAGCGGTATTTGTAAATAAGCTGCTCGCAATTTATTTTTCGAATAATTTTGAGGAGATACCACGCCTATTATTGTGTCGACAGAATCTACCAAAATATAATTATTTTTAAAAGAAATTTGATTAAAATTAAAGCCTATACCTGTTGTTAAACCGACATATTCTTGAATGATTTTAAGCTTCTTTTCTGCAATATTTAAATTAAAATAAATAGAGTGCGATGGGTCATTTTCCCAATATTTATAACCCGGAAACTTATCACTTCCGGTGCCATTTGTTAAAACATTAAATCCAAAATCCAAACCTGCCCAATGCGCTTCATTATTTCTATTCAATTTGTCTGGAGCAGCATCCACGGTGTCGTCCTTTGATACAAAAATGACTTCCACTTTTTTTAGATTGAAGCGGGTCGTATCCGAACTTATTGAAGGTTCTGGTGGTTTCGGAATTTCATTGTTCTCCTGGGCTGATATTCCCGTTGAAATAATCAATGCGCTAATAAAAAGTAATTTTTTCATCTTATTTCGTTTTGTTTCCTGTTAGACTTCCAATTTAAATAAAAGTTACAATTCCAACGAAAAAAAATCCTGCCATTCCGGCGAGGAAATAGATAATTTACCAAATAGGTAAATCTTAAAATACAACAAACAATACAAAATTTGGGGCACTCACGAAAACAGGTTGATAGCCTTGCTTAAAAACCGTTAAGAACATCTATGAAAGTTAAATATCAAAGCCTGCAAGAATAGTTTCAGCAGAGTTTCTATAATTGTATCGGCAATAAACAAGAGATGCTATTCCCAATTGTCAAGAAAATCGTCTAAATTTCGGCGATCTTTTTTAGTTGGTTTCCCTTCACCATATTGTCGATAGGTAGACTGAGCCGCCTGATAAAGTTTATATTTTTCCACCTCCTCAATAGGTGTAGTATCTATTATGCAATCTTTTGCCAAAGAAGCGCCGACCCTTTTATCAAGCATTCCGATAACTTTGTATGAGAAAGTTGCCGTATTCTTTGAAACTTGAATCGTGTCGCCTATTTTAATTTCCTTAGCCGGTTTTACTTGTTCGTTGTTAAGCTTCACTTTTCCCTTTGACACCCATTCAGACGACAAAGACCTCGTTTTAGCTAATCTTACACACCAAAAGTATTTATCTATCCTCATGTGTCTCTATTTGTTTCTTTATCAAACCTTCATGGACCAACCCCAAAAAAATCATTCTTTTAAAATTTCTTAATCAATTAAACTGTCAATTAGCGAAAGCGTCGTTAAAAGTATTTAGTTCATTTATTGCCCTATTACAATCTCTGATTATTCTTCGCTCGGTTGAAGTTGTTATTCTGGATTCCATTTCAAAACTTGTCTGTTCAGACGATTTAATATTTGTTAAGCCATGCTTTTTTTCAAGCTAAAACAACTTGGTTTTAACGCCAAAAGGCAGATGTTCTCCACACCTGCCTTTTGACCATAATTTTTTTTAATGCACTTGCTAATGTAATCCCGGCGCATTGTCGTAATGGCCTAGATTATACAACATCCGGCCGTGCTCTTGTAGCGCCTTGCCAAATGTTTTGAAACTGTTGTATGGTAATTTATATTCCATGGCGGTTTCGCGAACGATTTTTGCAATGTCTGGGTAATGTACGTGGCAAATATTTGGAAATAAGTGGTGCTCTACCTGATAGTTCAAACCACCAACATACCAAGAAAACAATTTAGCTCCTGGCGCGAAGTTCGCTGTGTTGTACAATTGGTTCACTGCCCAATCGGCTTCAATGTTACCTGAATCGTCAGGCATCGGATATGTACTTGATGGCACACAATGCGCAGGTTGGAAAATTATTCCAAGCCAAACGCCACAAATGAAATGCATCGTAAAGAACCCGCCAATAACAACAAGGGGAGACATACTAGAAAAAAGCAAAGGTAAACCGAGTAATAAACCCACATACAAAACTTTCGAAACAATCAAGCCTATCAATGCTTTCTTGTAAGTGAAACCTTGCGTTTTTAACAAATCCATTTTTTTATACCGTTCCAGTTGCTTGAAATCCTTAGTTGTAAACCATAATACAGTCATCATGCCGTACAAGAACCAAGCATAAATATGCTGGAATTTATGCGCAGCCAGTCTCTCTTTGTGAGGAGAAAAACGCATCACTTTTCCTGGATCAATATCTTCATCAACTCCGTCTATATTAGTGAATGTGTGGTGTAAAATATTGTGTTGTATTCTCCAATTCATTCCACTTCCTCCGATAGTCATAATAATGTAGCCCACCCATTTATTTACAGCAGCATTCTTCGAGTAAGCTCCATGATTTGCATCATGCATAACCGATAAGCCGATGCCAGCCATACCAAACCCCATTACCACCCACGCTAAAAATCCTACGATATTGGATTCTACCAGCGTAATAATCAAAGCAAAAGGAATAAAGTATAAAGAAAACATTATGACAGTTTTAGTTACCATCTTTGCGTTACCATGTCTAGATTTCCCTGTGGTTTTAAAATAATCCATAACCCTGGATCTGAGTGTTTTATAAAACTCCTCGTTGTGTTTTTCTGAAAATTTAATGTCAGAATAATGCATTTTGTTTGTACTCATACGATTGCAAAGTTAAACTATTATGTTGTACACGACTTTATATATTA
>JBDNIA010000199.1:0-8864 GCA_041688525.1 Crocinitomicaceae bacterium
GAAGCGTTATTTTGTGATGTACCCAATGAAGCTCAGCATGTTTATGTTTTTGATTCGAATTGTCAGCGAATTAATACCTTCGTTCATACTTATGATATTACGCTCAATGGATACTCACTTATAAATGCCATGGGATCCATTTCGGACACCTCAGTAGCTGTAAATTTTCGTTATTTTGACACTTCTTGGATTGAAATTTTTACACCAACAACTCAGACGCTTTTAGCTAATGTGAATACACCACAACTTTTTGGGTTTGGAAAAAATAGTCAGTTTCATCTATTGGGTCATACAATTGATAAAATTTATGGGATAGATGCACAAGGTATTTTGCAGGATTCCATTACTTTACCTAGTTTTTTTAGAGAAATTGGAACTTGGAATGATACCATTATTGTTATGGGTTACAACGAGCTATATAAAGTAACTCCAGATTTACAGAGCTATACTACACATCCGATTCCCAATCTTTCAAATTTTACACGACTAAAAATAGATTATCAAGGCGTCCGTTTTATTTCAAGTAATTTCAATAAAGGGGTACATTATCTAGACCATAATTTAAGCCTTCAATCACTCACGATTGTTCCCGTTTTCGATCCAAACAATACAATTTTCGATTTTGACCAATCGGTGACAGTCGCGAAGAATTTTGGATTAACCATACACGAATCCGTTCGTTTGGCGAGTTATTCTTTATTAAACGCACAAAGTAATAGTGTAAACAGAAGTGACATTGCCGTTTTAGGATTAGATTTTACAGATTATTTGGCTCAAAATGTATCTGTAGGAAATGTTTACAAACTAGATGCTAAAGCGAATGTTTTAATCAAAAATGTAGGTCAAAATGTGGTTGATTCCGTTCGGTTGAATCATTATTATGGGCCAAATATTGCTTGCGGTGACAATATAACTTCAAAATACTTTGCAAATTTAAACCTTGCGCCTGCCGACAGCATGTGGATTGTTTTTGGCTGGTTGGGTGAATATACCAATCAATTTTTCAACGACTCAATAAAAAGAGAATATTGCGTTTATTCCAGCAACCCAAATGGAATTATAGATTTGAGTGTCGCAAATGACAATACGTGCAAAACAGCCTTTTTTGGCATGTTGGGAGAAGAAGAATTGAGTCAACAGAGTTTTCAAATATATCCAAATCCTGCTTCATCCGTTTTGAATATAAAATACACGAGTATGGATGAGGTTCTGTTTCACATTACCAATTCCGTGGGGCAAGTTTTTCAGTATGATACGTTAAAAATCAGTACCATTGATATTTCCGACTTAAGCTTTGGAATTTATTTTCTTTCTCTATTAGATAATTCTGGAAATCTCGTCGAAACTCAAAGATTTATTAAAAATTGATTTACCAGAATTTTGCGTTGACTAAATAAAAGAGACGTAAACATCGATTAAACAGCATCATTTTCAGCTTAATTAAACGGATTCCGTTCTCAATATTCTTTAACAAATGGCTATCACAAAAACTTTAATTTCTTAATGTTTCGAAAAAACGACTATTTGTAAATTACACCAATCAGTAATTCTCAACTGAATAATTCATAATTGACATTATTCTAGTTAACTTTGTTAAAACGAATAATAGCAAAGAACAACATGAGTATTCCAGCAAATAATCCAGAATTAAAATCGTGGGTAGAAGTGCCTATAAATTCAGATTTCCCAATACAAAATATTCCGTTTGGCGTTTTTAGAACGTCTCAAATGGACGCAAGAGTGGGTTCAAGAATTGGTGATTATGTTGTTGACTTGAAATCGCTTTTTGTCCTAGGATATTTAGAAAATCTTCCATTTGAAGCAGAGGATTTCGCCTCAACTTCATTAAATGCGATGATGAAGAAAGGTAAAAAAGCAGTTCGTGATTTGAGAAATCGAATTTCTAAACTGTTAGAGAGTAACTTTAAAGATTTACATACCAACGAACATCATGTTGGACAAGTCTTGATTCCTGTTGATCAGGTAACAATGCTTCTACCTGTTCAGATAGGAGATTATACTGATTTTTATTCTTCTCGTGAACACGCTACAAACGTAGGAACAATGTTCCGTGATCCAGCAAATGCACTATTGCCTAATTGGTTGTGGTTGCCTGTTGGCTACCACGGCCGTTCAAGTTCGATTATTGTTTCTGGAGAGTCAATCACGCGTCCAAAAGGTCAAACTAGATTAGATCCCGAAAAAGATCCAACATTTGGACCAACGCAACGTTTGGATTTCGAATTGGAAATGGCTTTTATCACTTTTGACGGCAAAGCCCTGGGAGATTCAATTTCTACCGCTGAAGCAGAAGAATATATTTTCGGTATGTGTTTGTTCAATGATTGGTCCGCACGTGATATTCAAGCATGGGAATATGTTCCATTAGGACCATTCCTAGCGAAGAATTTTGCTTCTTCTCTTTCTCCTTGGATAGTTACATTGGATGCTTTAGAACCGTTTAAAGTTGACAATCCAGAGCAGTCCCCGAAAGTTTTAGATTATTTGAAAACGGAAGGACTGAAATCATACGATATTAATTTGGAAATGGGTATAATGCCAGAGAACTCTGAAAATAATGTTATTTGTCGATCTAATTTCAAATATATGTATTGGACAATGGTTCAACAATTGGCGCACCACACCGTAAATGGTTGCAATATTAGAGGCGGCGATTTGATGGGTTCAGGTACTATTTCTGGTCCAACGGAAGATAGCTACGGTTCAATGTTAGAATTGGCTTGGAAAGGAACGAAACCCTTGAAAATGTCTGATGGAACAGAACGTAAATTTATAAATGATCACGATACGGTAACCATGAAAGGATTTGCTGAAAAAAATGGAATTAGAGTTGGTTTTGGTGAAGTTGTAACAAAAGTTTTACCAGCAAAATAAATTAATGGAATTCGATAAAAATAAATTTATTAGTGGGTTTATTATCTAATCAATAAATTCTATTTTTTTTTAATTAATGTACATTTATATCGATAAAATCCACCAATGGAGATAGACTTAGAAAAGGAAAGAAGGGAAATTCTTAACGCTTTTAAGGCACTTTTAAGATCTTGTAAAAACAGGACAAAAGAAGATACAAAAAATATTAGAAGAGCTTTTGATGTAGCGCTTGACGCGCACAAAGACATGCGCCGAAAATCAGGCGAACCTTATATTTATCATCCTATTTCTGTAGCTCGTATTTGCACTGAAGAAATTGGTTTGGGCGCCACCGCATTAATTTGTGCTTTATTGCACGACACTGTTGAAGATACGCACATCACTTTGGATGACGTTGAGGATTTATTTGGTCCAAAAGTTCGTCTAATCATCGACGGTCTAACGAAAATTCCGGAAGTTTTCGATCAAAATGCATCTATTCAGGCGGAGAATTTCCGAAAAATGATTTTAACCATTTCGGATGATATTCGAGTTGTACTCATAAAGTTGGCTGATCGTTTGCACAATATGCGAACTTTAGATAGTATGGCTTTCGACAAGCAGCAGAAAATTGCTGCTGAAACGAAATTCTTGTACGCACCTTTGGCCCACAGATTAGGCCTGTATTCTATCAAGAGTGAATTAGAGGATTTGTCTTTGCGCTATACTGAATCTGAGATCTATAATCAGATTGAATCAAGTTTAAAGTCTACGAAAGAGGTTCGGAATCGTTTCATTCGGCGATTTATGGCGCCGATCAAAGAAGCGCTTGTAAATCAAGGGTATAAGTTTGAAATTAAGGCGAGAACGAAGTCTATTGCATCTATTCACCGAAAAATGTTGAACAAGGAGATTCCTTTTGAAGAAGTATACGATTTATTCGCGATTCGCATAATTGTGGAGTCAGAATCACATATGGAGAAAGCAGATTGTTGGCGTTTGTATTCCATTGTAACAGATTTCTATCAGCCAAGTCCAGATCGTTTGCGCGATTGGATTTCGACGCCACGCGCCAATGGTTATGAATCACTCCATACAACGGTAATGTCGCCCTCAGGAAAATGGGTAGAAGTTCAAATTCGTTCTAAAAGAATGGATGAAATTGCTGAAAAAGGATTAGCGGCGCATTACAAATACAAGGAAGCTAACAATAACGATAGCAAATTTGATCGTTGGGTGGCTGAAATTCGGGATTTGATGGATAGTCCGAATGGCAATGCATTGGATTTCGTGGACGATTTTAAAATGAATTTATTTGCAGAAGAAATTTATGTGTTCACACCGAAAGGAGAACTTCGTGTTTTGCCCGTGAACTCAACAATTCTAGATTTTGCATATGATATTCATACGGATATAGGCGATCGATGTATTGGTGCTAAAGTCAATAATCGTTTGGTTCCTTTGTCGCATCAATTGGAAAGTGGCGATCAGTTGGAAATTATAACTTCATCTAAACAACGTCCAAATGAGGAATGGCTGCGTTTTGTGACAACTGCACGAGCAAAGCAGAAGATTAAATCGTCATTAAATGATGATCGTAAAGTTATAGCACAAGATGGAAAAGAAATTTTAGAGCGCAAATTCAAACAACACAATATTCGATTCAACTCAGAAAATATTAGTATTCTAGAAAGATTTTATGTGCAAACTACCGCAACAGAATTGTATTTCAAAATCGCAAAAGGGAAAATTGATTTATCTCGTTTGCGTGAAATAGAAAATAATAATGGAATGTTACAATTGGAGAAAAAAGCTCCTATTATTCCAAAGAAAAAAGTTAGTTCGAAGACAAGTATAGATCAAAAGAAAGATACAATTATCATCGGAGATGATTTTAAAAATATTGATTACCGTATGGCGAAATGCTGTAATCCAATACCGGGAGACAGAGTTTTCGGCTTTATTACAATCAATGAAGGGATAAAAGTGCACCGTAATAATTGTCCAAATGCAGAACACTTGCAGTCTAAAATGGCTTATCGTTGTATAAAAGCGAGATGGAAAGGAGAGCAATTTACAGAGAGAATAGCAAGCATTCGCTTGCGTGGATTCGACAGTGTTGGTTTGGTCAATAAACTAACAGAAATTGTTTCTAATCAGTTGAGCGTAAATATGAAGTCAATTTCATTTGAAATGGAAGACGGTATTTTTGAAGGTAAATTAAAAGTTCTAGTTTACGATACGAAACACCTCAAGGAACTCATGTCTAAATTTGAGATAGTGGAAGGTGTACAGCGAGTTGAAAGGTGGGATGAAAGTCTTGATGACGACGAAGAAACGATTTCATAAACTTTCATCTTCATTATCTCAATTCAATTTCCGTATCTTTGCGGAATGAAAGCAAGAACGCTCAAGAAAAATAAGGTAAATGTCGTAACTTTAGGATGTTCCAAGAATATTTTTGACTCCGAAGTCATGATGGCGCAATTAAAAGCCAATAATTTCGACGTTGAGCATGAATCGACGAGTGATGATGCCGAAATTGTAATCATTAATACCTGTGGATTTATTGACAATGCGAAAGAAGAATCTATCAATACGATAGTTCAATACGCACAAGCCAAAGCGGCTGGATTTGTTCATAAAGTTTATGTTACAGGTTGTTTATCTGAGCGTTATAAAGATGATTTAGAAAAAGAAATTCCAGAAGTAGATGCTTTTTTTGGAACACGCGATTTGCCACGGTTATTGAAAACCTTGAAAGCAGACTATAAACACGAACTCGTTGGTGAACGTCTATTGACAACACCGAACCACTTTGCCTATTTCAAAATTGCAGAAGGCTGTGATCGACCTTGTTCTTTTTGCGCTATTCCTTTGATGAGAGGGAAACATATTTCCACGCCTATCGAAGATTTGGTAAAGCAAGCTAAAAGTTTAGCAGCGAAAGGTGTTAAAGAGTTGATGCTTATCGCACAAGATTTAACCTATTACGGTTTAGATATCTACAAGAAACGCGCTTTAGCTGAGTTATTAGAGCAATTATCTGAAGTTGAAGGAATTGACTGGATACGTCTGCATTACGCTTTCCCGGCTGGATTCCCAATGGATGTTTTGGAAGTAATGAATCGCAAACCGAATATCTGTAACTATCTAGATATGCCTTTGCAGCATGGTTCAACGAATATGTTGAAAGCTATGCGTCGCGGAATTACGAGAGAGAAAACGGAAGCTTTGGTAAATGATATTCGCGCAAAAGTTCCCGGAATTGCAGTTCGAACGACTTTAATCGCTGGCTATCCCGGGGAAACAGAACAAGATTTTCAAGAAATGTATGAATTCGTTGAAAAAATGCGTTTCGAGCGTTTGGGAATATTTACTTATTCACACGAAGAAAATACCCACGCTCATAATTTCGACGATGACGTTCCAGAAAAAGTAAAGAAAGATAGAGCAGATAAAATTATGGCCTTGCAGTCTGATATTTCCTATTCTTTGAATCAAGAAAAAGTTGGAAAGACATTCAAAGTACTTTTCGATAGGACAGAGGGAGAATATTTCATCGGTCGAACAGAATTTGATTCACCAGAAGTGGACAATGAAGTTCTCGTAAAAAAAGAGAATACATACGTTCGTATTGGAGATTATGCCGATATAGAAATTACTTCAGCCGATCACTATGATCTGTATGGCGTCGTTGTCGATTGATACAATCGATTTCGTTTTTTATCTAAAATAGAATTTCTAGATGTATTTTTTTGAGACTTGTTAGGTGTTTTTTCTCCTAACTAAATTCTATTTAGAATGAATTGTTGCTATGCCGTTGAAATTAACGAAAAGTAAAATTTACGTCATTAAATCGTGATTAATCTTCGTTTATGTTGAAGCGAGAACCAAATATTTACAAAACAAAAAAGCCTAATTTTAATTCGAAATTAGGCTTTTAAATAATTTATTTTTTTAGCTTTTCACACGCTCTACATACATGCCTGTTCGCGTATCGATTTTAATGATTTCACCGTTGTCAATAAACAAAGGAACACGAACTTCAGCACCGGTAGATATTGTGGCGGGTTTCATTGTGTTCGTCGCTGTATCGCCTTTTATTCCGGGTTCTGTATAGGTAACTTCAGAGATAATGTGCATTGGGAGTTCAACTACTAAAGGTAATTCTTCTTCTGCGTGGAAAAGAATATTACAAGTCATTCCTTCAACTAAAAATTCAGGTTTTTCAACCATAGTTTTTGAAATACTAACTTGCTCAAAATTTTCATTGTTCATGAAAATAAAAAACTCTGCTTCTTCATACAGATATTGATATTCACGATTTTCGATACGTACCGTTTCAATTTTGTGACCCGCAGAGAAAGTGTTATCCAAAACTTTACCCGTTTCGATTTGTCTCATTTTGGTACGCACAAAAGCAGGACCTTTTCCAGGCTTTACATGCTGAAATTCAATAATTTGACAAAGCTTGCCGTTGAACTTGATGCACAAGCCATTTTTAATATCTGAAGTATTTGCCATTGTTCTCTTTTTTGAAAGCCAAATTTAGAGAATTAATCCGAATTTATACTTTGTAGAGCCTATTTTCACGAATAATCAATTCAAAATGTGCAAATTTGTTAAATGAGTTGGAATGATTTTTTTAATTATGAATTACTGCATTTAGGTTCGAAGTCATTTCAAGTATGGAATGTTTTATTGGGTACATTGGTTATTTTAGTGACGAGCCTTGTGCTTTGGTCTGTTAAACGACTAGTTGAAAATCCAAGATTATTATTAAGTCAAGTTGATAAAAAAAGACGGCATTCCATTTATTTGATTGTCAAATATTTTGTTTGGGTAATATCATTCCTACTATTTATTGAGGTTCTAGGTTTTAGCGTTTCTATTCTTTTAGGTGCTTCTGCAGCGCTATTAGTTGGGATTGGTTTTGGATTACAACAGATATTTGCAGATCTAGTTTCAGGCCTCTTCTTGCTTTTTGAAGGAACAATAAAGATTGGTGATGTTGTTCAGGATGATGATGGAACAATAGGTCGTGTCACTCAAATTAATTTAAGAAGTTCTGAAATCATAACAAGAGATAATGTTGTTGTAATTGTCCCAAACAGTAAATTCGTTTCAGAAAAAGTTATCAATTGGAGTCACAATGCAGATAGTGTAAGGTTTCTGGTCGACATTGGTGTAGCATATCATACGGATGTGGAATTTGTAATTTCCTACCTTCAAGAGGTGATGGATGAAAATAACGAGGTTGAAGATAAACCCAAATCCTTTGTCCGGTTTATAAACTTTGGTAACTCTTCTTTGGATTTTCAACTAATTTTTTGGACAAAAGATCCCTTCAATGTTGAAAATCTAAAGTCAGATTTAAGACGTGCGATACACGCGCGCTTGAAAAAAGAGGGAATTTCTATACCATTCCCGCAGCGCGATATTCATATTATTACTTCTCCAGATAAAAAAGATTTAACATAATATTGTCTGGAATAAACGATATGCATTTTTTTTACCTTACTTGTTGACATGAAACTAATCTTTTCAGCACTATTTTTTTCTATTCAATTCCTCATTTATAGTCAAAATTGGGAGCAACTTTCTGCTGTTCCATCTCCAGGTCGCGATGATGGAGTTTCGTTTTCTATAAATGGTTTTGGCTATATCGTAACGGGAAATCAAAATGGATTTTCTGAAAGCAATAAATTATTCCAGTATACGCCAATTTCGAATTCTTGGAAAGAAGTAAATCCCTTTCCTGGAGTAGCAAGGCAGTATGCAGGTGTATTTGTTGTGAACAATATGGCTTATTTGATTGGAGGTTATTCGTCATCGAACGAAGCTTTAAAAGATGTTTGGAAATACAATCCATCAACAAACGAATGGATTCAGTTAGGTGATTTCCCAGGTGAAGCGAGGTGGTCTTTTTTTACATTTACCACACTTGATTTTGGTTTTCTTGGAACAGGAGCAACTGAGAACGGGCC
>JBDNIA010000200.1:0-8903 GCA_041688525.1 Crocinitomicaceae bacterium
CTGTTTTGTCACTTTTGATTCTGATTGGATTTGAGAAGCCATTCTTGAAAAAGTTTGCAATGTTTAAAATTCTTCCAGGCTCATTATTCGTTGTGCTTTTGGGAATTGGATTAAATGAGATTTTTAAATTGGTGTCGTTAGATTTGTTTTTAAATGAAAAACATCTTGTTGCATTGCCTGTTGCTTCAGGCTTTGGCGAATTTATTTCCTTTTTTAAGTCACCTGATTTTTCAGCATTGTTGAATCCGCAAGTATATGTAATTGCTTTAACCTTGGCTTTGGTTGGCAGTCTCGAAACACTTCTTAGTGTTGAAGCATCAGATAAATTGGACAAGGATCATCACATTACACCAACCAACAGAGAACTTCGTGCACAGGGAATTGGGAATATAGTCTCGGGTTTTATAGGTGGACTGCCCGTAACACAAGTTATTGTTAGAAGTTCTGCGAATATCAATTCTGGAGCAAAATCCAAATTGTCAGCTATAATTCATGGATTCTTACTGCTAATTTTAGTTGCTTTTATCCCAAATATTTTGAACAAAATTCCACTAGCCTCTCTAGCGACAATTCTTTTTATGGTGGGATACAAATTGGCAAACATTGCTTTATTCAAAAAGATATTCGCATTAGGTTGGGGACAGTTTTCACCTTTTATAATAACGGTGTTGGGAATTTTATTTACTAATTTATTAGTTGGTATAGCCATGGGTATAGCCGTATCCATATTCTTTATCCTAAAAAGAAATTTCCACAACGACTTTAAAACAGAAATAGATGGAAATACGATAAAATTGATTCTGGCTGAGGAAGTGAGTTTCTTAAACAAAGGTGGTATTTTGGATGAATTAAGAAAAATAAAGGAAAATACGCGTTTGATTATTGACGGAACAAAATGCAAATCAATCGATTATGACGTACTAACAGAGCTCAAAGAATTTATAACGAGAACAGCCAAGGCAGATAATATTACTGTAGAGTTGATTAAAATGCCGACAGATAAGAATATTAAATTATAGAAATTATGACTAATTATTATCAATCACTGTTAGATAAAAACAAAGAGTGGGTAGCTAAAAGTCTAGAAAATGACTCAGAATTTTTCAGTAAACTAGCTGATGGTCAGCAACCGCCACTTTTGTGGATAGGTTGTGCCGATAGTCGTGTGCCGGCAAACGAAATTATTGGCGCGCAATCAGGCGAAGTATTTGTTCACCGTAATATTGCTAACATGGTTTTACATACAGACATGAACATGCTCAGTGTACTCGATTATGCGGTGAACGTGCTCAAGGTGAAACATGTAATAGTTTGCGGACATTACGGATGTGGAGGCGTAAAAGCAGCCATGGGAAATCAACAAATTGGATTAATTGATAACTGGATTCGGCACATTAAAGACGTATATAGATTCCATAGCGAGGAACTAAATAAAATAGAAGATGAGGTAAAACGTTTTGAGCGTTTTGTGGAATTAAACGTGGTTGAACAGGTAATGGATTTAGCAAAAACCTCGATCGTACAATCGGCGTGGAATGCAAATCAACCCTTACAAATTCACGGATGGGTCTACGACATTAAAGACGGTGTTATTAAAGATCTAGGTGTGAATTATGAAAATAACTCGCAATTGCCAGATATATATAAGTTGGATATTTAAGCAGATCATAAATAAAATTGCAAGAGGTTGATCGAATAGTCAACCTCTTTTTTATTTACTTTTGGCCCATGATTGATGAAATTCTAGCTGCACTTCAAAAACGTTCAAATACGGAATATGCCGATAAGATGTCGGCATATATGAGAGGTAATTTTGACTATTTCGGTTTGAGAGCCGATGAACGAAAAGCAGTTCAAAAAGAATTTTTTCCTCAAATGAATACTGAAATTGAAGTAGAAAAACGTTGGGATAACGTCCGTGAATTATGGGAAAAGCCCAAACGGGAATGCCTCTATTTTGCATTAGATTGGGTAAATAATTTCAAGCCAAAAACATTGCGAATTGATGATATTGACGAAATTCATTTTCTTCTCACCAATCAATCATGGTGGGATAGTGTGGATAGTATTGCATCAAATATCTTGGGGGAATACAACAAACAATTTTCAGGCAACCAATCCGTCTGGATAAATGAATGGAGAGAATCTGATGATTTTTGGTTGCGCCGATCATGTATCATTTTTCAGTTGAAATACAAAAACGAAACTGACTTCGAATTATTGAAATCGTTGGTCAAAGAGAACAAATTCGACAAAGAATTTTTCATTCAAAAGGCCATTGGCTGGTCGCTGCGACAATACGCTAAATATCAACCGGATTTAGTAAAAGAATTTGTCGAAAAAGAGAACTTGCAAGGCTTGGCAAAACGTGAAGCATTAAAACATTATAAATAAAATTATGGCTTTAATTAAAGAATGTAGAGGATTTAAACCTCAATATGGCGACGATTGCTGGTTCGCTGAAAATGCAACAATTGTTGGTGATGTAATCATGGGTGACCAATGTTCTGTGTGGTTTTCGGCTGTAGTGCGCGGAGACGTAAATTCTATCCGGATGGGCAATAAAGTTAACATTCAAGATGGTGCAGTTATTCATTGTACTTATGAGAAAACGAAAGTTTCTCTCGGAAATAATGTTTCTATTGGTCACAATGCACTCGTTCACGGTTGCACGGTGGAAGACAACGTCCTGATCGGAATGGGATCTATCGTAATGGATAGCTGTTATATTGAATCAGGCAGTATAATCGCAGCAGGTGCTGTTTTGCTCGAAGGGACACGCGTTGGAAAAGGTGAAATTTGGGCAGGTGTACCAGCTAAAAAAGCAAAAAATATTTCTCCAGAATTGTTCGAAGGTGAAGTGATGCGAATAGCGAATAACTATGTGAAATATTCAAGTTGGTTTAAGGATTAACCTATATTTGACTTCATGAAATCAGTAAAAATAATCCCACAGAAAACATCAAAATTATTGGTTTTCGCTGCGCTTTTATTTTCTGGTCTTTTCTATATCTATTACCCACATCTTGAAAATTATTCGACTACTCCGAAATGGATTTTCGCTGCGTTAATTGGATTTGTGATGCTATTTCTGGGTAGAAAAGAAAAATTCTATTGGTCATGGGGAATGAGCGCATGGGCAGGATTTGTTCTTGTGTATTTGATTCAAAGTGTTTGGTCGTACAATGCTTGGGACGCCCTCGTACGAGCGATTCCATTTATTCTTGTACCTTTTATCGTGCTTTTGCTCCGAAGAGAAGAGAGTGACTTAAATACTTTTTATTCGAAAACGGCGACTATTGCAGCGATTTCGATACTTCCACTGGTTTTATTAACCTTGTTTGAATTGGCAAACCTGTATTCTTCTGAAGATTATACGCATCTTTCTACCTATTCGTTTCGCTTTACTTTTGGAAATAGGAACCAATATTCCGAATTGCTGACTTTACTCATTCCTATAATCGCAATAGGTTACTTTTCGATTGCGCTGAAATGGAAAAAGATATTCTTTGCCCTGACAATAATTCTTTTATACGCGACAATATCTCTATTACAGAATCGCGCTGTTTTCTTAGTTCTTTATGGAGTTTACCCGTTTATTTTTGGGTGGTTTTTATTACAAAAAGCAAATTCAAAAAATAGAAAAATTGGTTTTTGGTTTTTGATAACTTTCGTTTTGCTGGGTGCTGTTTTATTATTTACACCGGCAAGAAGTAAAATTCCTTTCCTTCAAAATTTACTCGAAACGAGATATGGCAGCGGAAATGAACGCATACGAATTTGGAAAAACTCCATCGATTTATGGCAAGAGTCTCCCTTATTTGGAAAAGGTTCCGGCGACTGGAAGATAGAAATATTAAAAACTCCCTTGGAATTTACACAAGCAGAAGGAGGTACAGTTTTCTTTCAGCGAGCGCACAATGACTTCATTCAAGTAGCCGTTGAAAATGGAATTTTGGGACTGATTCTTTTTTTACTATTTTTTGGAATCAGTAGTTTTTTGCTTTTTAAATCAACTTTAGAAAGACCAAAACAACTTCTTTTATTTGGTGGAGTTTTAGGCTATATTTTAATTTCAAATTTTTCATTCCCGATAGAAAAAATTGAACTTCTACTACTTTTATTTCTCTTCTTTTTGCCTGGATTATCTCAAGTTAAAAGCGAAGCAAGGAAACATGCCTTGCCGGCATTTAGAATAGCTATAACTCTACTTATCACGCTTGGATTAAGTCTAAAATGGTTGAACTACGAGAAAGATTATTTTCTCTACAAAAAAGATAACAATCAACTTGCCTTATCAGAAATCGACAAGAATATCTATTCGATAGACCCAACATCAACACCTTTATATTGGATTGTTGGCAATGAACTATTTAATCAAAAAAAATATGAAGATGCCCTAGTGAAATATAAGCTTGCGCTAAAATACAATCCATTTCATGTCCACGTTATCAATAATATCGGGAGCTGCTACTATGCTTTAGGAGAAATTGACGAAGCAGAAAAACAGTTTAAAAAAGCGTTGAACTACAATCCCAAATTTGTGGAAACGTTAATGAATTACACTTCTTTGGAATTCAACAGAAGCAACATTGATGAAGCATTAAATAAAATTTTGACCATTCCTGAAAGAAATGAGCCTGAAAATTATAAAATGTTCATTCTAGTCATTGCCAAAGCAAAATATCATGAAATGATGGACAAATACGACGAACCTGAATTTGAAGAACAGTTGAGTGAAACAATTACTAATGATGACTTTTTATTCGCCATTTCCAGAAGCGCAAGAATTTCTGGTGAATGTTATGAAGTAGAATTGCGCAAGCAATTGGCTAAAATGACCGTTCAATAAACGATAAGGTAAATTATTGGAAATTAGCTATTATTGATGTAACTTGTTGATTTTTAAATAAATTATTCTGCATGATGAAAAAATTACTAACCATTACGTCTTGTTTATTGACAACATTTCTGTTCAGTCAAACAGTTACCAATCTTTCTCCAAGTTCAGGAGAAAGAGGAACGATGTTGCTACCCGTGACCATAACAGGGTCAGGAACAAATTTTTCAAATGCCACTTCAACAGTCCTGAAAATCAGTCAGGGAACTTCCACAATTTTAGAAGTTTTGGGCATCTCTTCCGTTACGGCTACTTCCATTACTGCCAACGTGCGCATTTCAAATCTCACACCTTTAGGATTGTATACAGTAAGTGTTTATGATCAAACGTTGGGGGATATGGTAGATTTACTCAATGGATTTTCTGTACTAAATAATTCTACACCACCAGTTTTAACGGGTACAACACCAGAAAAAGCAGCAGTTGGCCAAACACTGCCAGTAACCATTAGTGTTGATAATGCGCATTTTACCCAAGCAACTGATAACACAATGCACATAAGTTTTCAAGGGACGAACACAATTTTATATCCCGTTCCGGGTACAATCGTGGCCTTGAATAATAATAAAATACGCGCAATTTTCGATTTCAGTACTTCGCAATTTCCATCCGGAGTCGCTGTTAATTCATATTGTGGAAATTCATTAGATGGCTATTTCAACAATCAAGGAGCTATTTTGATGACTGTCCCGACTTCAGTTTCAGGCACAATTAACTATTCAGGCACTTATAACGGAATCGTTGAATTCTATCAGGAGAATTCGGCAACCACACCGAGCACTTATTCTTTGGTCGGAACGACTCCAGTAAATGGATCCAATGGATATCAAATTTCCCCGTTAGCTGAAGCCAATTACTATGTTCGTTCAGTGCCAATTGGTATGACAGATGTCGTCGCGACCTATTATCCAGCTGACATATCTTGGCAAACAGCCACTTTATTAGCTACGTCGTCTACGCCAAGTTCTGTCGTAAATATTACACCAGTTACCAGCTTGTCTTTACCTGGTGGAGTTACTGTAAATGGCACAATTGGATTCGGTCCTAATGGGTTTAATAAAACACAAATTGTTTTAGCTGAAGGAGTTGAGGTCTTTTTAAAAGATACAGACAACACCTTATTCGCCCAAACCACAACCGACCAAAATGGTGAATATTCATTCGCTGGACTTGCAAATGGAAACTACGAAATCGTGATTGATTTGCCAGGTTATGTCCAAATTCCTACATATATTTTCAACGTAGGTTCATCTTCTTCAAATATAGATGGGTTTGATTTTGTCATTGACGAAGGCGAAGTTTTCACATCGAACTTTCTTAGTCTCGAAACGCTTGTTCACGAGAATTTAAAACTTTATCCAAATCCATCAAGTGGTAAATTGACTATCGAGCTTCCAGTAAATATGCTTAATCCCAAAATGGTAATTTATAATCACCTTGGACAAATAGTCATTGAGGAAATAATTAATACAAAAATTGGTGAAGTTTATAAAACGGATATCAATCAATTATCGGCAGGATTTTATATTGTTAGACTACAAGGAGAAAATATGAACGCTGAAGCACGATTGATTAAGAAATAGAAAAAGTTTATTTCAAGAATTGAAGCAGCTGTGGAGTTTTCACAGCTGCTTTTTTATGAATAGAAGCGTTATCTTTGCACCATGAAACCAATCAAAACCAAAGAAGACTTAACATTTTTGATAAATCAATTCTATGGGAAAGTAATGAAAGACGAATCGCTCGCGCCATTTTTCACCCATTTCGATATGGCCGCACACATGCCCAGAATGGTCAGCTTTTGGTCGTTTGCCTTATTGGATGAGTCTGGTTACAAAGGAAATGTAATAGAGAAACACCTTCAAATGCCTTTAAAAAAAGAACATTTCGATCGTTGGGTGGAACTATTTGAAGGAACACTCGACGAACATTTTGAAGGTGAAAAAGTTGCATTGGCAAAGCAAAAAGTGGCTGTTTTGCGCTGGACGATGGAGTCGAAAATTGTAAGGTAAATTGCTAATCTTCTAATTTTCCTTTTTCCGAAAGCAAAATTGCAATTGACCTCGTTTTAGGAAACTCTGAGAATAAAATCAGCAGGATTACTGTAATCGGAACACTAAGTACCATCCCCGTAATTCCCCATAAAGCTCCCCAAATCGAAAGTGCGAGAATTACCACAAGTGGACTCAAGTTTAAAGAATTTCCCAGTATTTTCGGTTCCAATAAATTCCCGACAAGCACTTGAATAAGTCCAATTACGACTAAAACCCAAAGCGCCGGGGTCAATTCCCCAAATTGTAACAAAGCGAAAAAAGTAGGGAAGAGAGTTGCAATCAAGGAACCAATAATTGGTATGTAGTTCAGTACAAAAATAATGAATGCCCAGAAAAAGGCTGCGTCTACTCCAATGTAGAGTAAAACAAAATAACTTAAAGTACCCGTGACGACACTCATGAATGATTTAAGTAGCAAATATCTTCCTACAGAACTATCAATTTTGTTAAGAATATTCAAGGTGGTCTCCAGGTTTTCTCTTTCCGGATAAATAGCACGTAATTTATGAACGAAACCGCCTTCTTCAAGTAACATAAACAAAATGTAAATTAAAATGATAAAGACATTGCCGAAAATTGCTGTGATAGAATTAATCGCCATTCGAACTAAGTTGGTAAAGTTAAACTCGCCGCTTCGCGATTTTAAATTGTCAAATAAATCAATTTTAAATGTTTCGTTTATTAACTGAATAACGCTTTTTACATTCGCTTGATACATGGGCAATTTCGAACTCAAAAAGCTAATATTGGCGCTAACAACGGTAACAATAAAACCGGCAAGGGTGAACAGGAATAAGGTTGCGATAACGTTCTCCAACCATCTCGGCATGTGCTGTCGAATAAATTTATTTTTGCGCAGTAACATGCGTATTTCACGTATAATAAACCAAATGAAAACCGCTAAAACGATTGGAATTAACAAGTCTTTCGCCAGTAAAAGCAGGACACCAATAAATGCTAAAACTATCACTAAATACGCGGCACGATCAATTTTCATATTCTCTTAAATTCCCTTTGTAAATCTAAAGTACACAAAATTCAATACACCCCGTGAAATGCCATTCTTGTGAAGGGTGCTTATTTGAACAATGTTAATTTTCTAAAAGAATGTTTTATCAAAACTTAAAGCGGTTACTTTTGTTCCTTTTCCATGCGACAAATTATTATAATTTTTGTTTTTTTCCTTTTCGAATGGTACGCTTTTCAGGCTATTCGAGCGGTAACAAAAAACCAGTGGATTCAAATAGTTTTTTGGTTATTTGGTGCTTTGGTTGTTATCAATTTGATCTACCAGTTCAATTCTGGAGACAAATCCCAAAATCTCAATCCAATTCGTAATTATGCGATAGGGTTTATGATGACATTAATGGTTTTTGATTTAATCCTAGTGCTTTTCCTTTTTGGTGAAGATATTATTCGTTTTCTTTTCGGTGTTGGGCGCAAAATTTTTTCGAATGAAAAACCAACTACATTTTTTCCTAGTCGCCGAAAATTGCTTAGTCAAATCGCAATAGGCATAGCAGCTATTCCTTTTACCGGAATGATTTATGGTATGATTTGGGGGAAATATGATTTTAGGGTTATTCGCCATTCATTGACTTTTCCTGACTTGCCAGAAGCGTTTGATGGTTTTACGATAACACAAATCTCTGATATTCATAGCGGCAGTTTGGATAATCTTGAAAAAATTAGTTACGCGGTTGACTTGGTCAATGAACAAAAAAGTGATGTTATTTTGTTTACGGGTGATTTAGTAAACAATGAAGCGGCGGAGATGCTCCCTTGGATGAGTACGTTCTCCAAGTTGAGTGCGCCAATGGGTGTTTTTTCTATTCTCGGAAATCACGATTATGGTGATTATATTCCTTGGGACACGCAAGTTGAAAAAAATGAAAACTTAGAACATTTAAAGCAAATACAAAAAGAAATTGGCTTTGATTTGTTGCTCA
>JBDNIA010000201.1:0-4099 GCA_041688525.1 Crocinitomicaceae bacterium
CAGGATTACCTTATCAAATTGGTGCGGAAACCGTCAATAGATTATGTGCTTCTGGAATGGCGGCAACATTGAATGCGGCAAGAGCGATAAAAGATGGAGCCGGCGACATTTATATTGCGGGAGGAGTAGAGAATATGACACGTGGGCCATGGGTAATCTCAAAAACTTCGTCAGCTTACGGTAGAGATGCTCAAATGCACGATTCCTCATTCGGTTGGAGATTTATCAATCCAAAAATGGAAGAACTTTACGGTACAGACGGGATGGGAAATACTGCTGAGAATTTAGCTGAATTGTATTCTATTGACAGAGAATCTCAAGATAGATTTGCGGCTTGGTCTCAGGAAAAAGCTGCCAAAGCGATTGCAAGTGGTCGATTTGATGAAGAAATTGTTTCTGTATCAATTCAGCAGAGGAAGAAGGGTGATTTGGTATTTGCTAAAGATGAATTTGCGAGACCAAGTACAACATTAGAGACACTATCTGGGCTACGTCCTGCTTTCAAAAAAGATGGGACGGTTACTGCAGGAAATGCATCCGGACTGAATGACGGTGCCGCGGCTTTATTAATAGCGTCGGGCGCAGCTGTTAAGGAACAAAATTTCAAACCTTTGGCAAGAATAGTCGGTGGAGCAGTTGCAGGCGTCGAACCTCGTATTATGGGCATCGGTCCCGTTTATGCTTCAGAAAAAATATTGAAAAGATCGGGATTGAGTTTAAAAGACATGGATATTCTAGAACTTAACGAAGCTTTTGCCGCTCAAGTTCTAGCATGTACAAGAAAAATGGGCTTGGAAGATTTCGACCCGAGAATTAACCCAAATGGAGGAGCAATTGCGCTTGGACATCCGCTAGGAATGACGGGAGCAAGAATTCTTCATACAGCAGCATTAGAATTGCAAAAAACCAATAAACGATATGCTTTAGTTTCCATGTGCATAGGAGTAGGTCAGGGTTATGCGACAATAATTGAACGTGCATAAAACCAACTTAAATCAGTTTTAATTCGTTAGCGATATATATGAATAAATTTTATTTTCTATTTCTAGTTGTTATCGCTTTAGCTTCCTGTCGAAAAGAGTCAACCCGTTGGAACAGCGATTGGTCGGCGCCTGTATTAAATGATACATTAACCTTGATGAATTGGGTAAATGATTCAACTTTAAACGTAAATAATTCAGGATATTATGATGTGAATTTGCAAAGAGAATTATTTCGTTTTGATTTAAATTCCATCGTTGGTATTCCCGATACAACTTTGCAAAATAATTTTTCAATACCATCGAGCATAAATGTGCCCCCTGGCTATTCTTTTGTGAACCAAACAGAAGAAAGAGATTTACAATTAGACCCTGTTCAATTAACTAAAATTCACTTGAAAAAAGGTCAAATTGCTATTCTTTTGAGAAATCCCTACCCAACAAAAGTGATCTGTTCAATTCTACTTCCTGGGGTTAAAAAAAATGGCATAGCAATTAGTGCAACAATGGTAGTGGCAGCAGGCAGTTTGTTGAACCCAACTTCAGGGACGAAAATAGTGGATCTTGCAGGCTCGCAAATGGACTTAACAGGATTATCTGGTGGGAGTAATAATAAATTGCTTTCAAAAATCACTGTTACATCAGATCCAAACGGTCCTTCTGTCACGAGTACGAGTTCGTATGTAACGCAAGTCTATGCAACAATTCAAAACGTGGAGTTGGAGTATGCAAAAGGTTTTTTTGGTCAACAAACAATAGCTGATACGGTTGAAACCGATGTTGAAATACTTAAGAAATGGATAGATGGAACAATTGACTTGCCGAGTTTAAATTTAAATCTTAAACTAACAAATGGAATTAAAGCAATGGGGAGGATTAACTTGAAAGAGATGATTACTACAAAGTCCAACGGCTCTTCTACAGTATTGACTTCAAGTCAGATGAATATCCCTCAAAACGTAAATTCCGCTTCGGGGAGTTGGTCAAATTTAATACCATCAGAGACGAATTTTACATTTCAAACCAATAATAGTAATATTCAAGATTTTCTCGAAAATGCAGGACCAAAAATTAAATTGGTGTATGAATTTGCACTCAATCCTATGGGTAATATTTCCGGTTCATGGAATGAAATTTTCCCGAACAGTGCTGTTAAACTAGATTTGAATTTAACAATGCCTTTGGGCTTTGCTTTAGATAAATTTACAGTTACAGATACCTTTAAATTGGATTTTGCAAACTATCAAAAACAATTGGACCAAGCTAGATCTGGAGAAATGATTATTGACTTAAAAAATGCTTTTCCAATTGAAGGTGGACTGATGCTTAAATTCATAGATGAATATGAACAAACATTGGTTGCTTTATCTGAATTCAAAACAATAAAATCGTGTCTATTTGGTTCAACTTCTAGTTCATCTGGGACACAAATTCAAGAAACGCAAATAGTTTGGCAATTCACAGAAGAAGATTTTAAAAAACTATCGTCTACCAAAAATATCATCGTTATCGGTAAATTTAATACACCGGACCCAGCAACAATGATGAATTCTTCCGTTTGGTTGAGTGAAAAATGTTTTCTTGGTTGTAAATTGCGACTGAACCTCAATTATGAAAGTAAATATGAATAAAATTATACTTTTTCTTCTTTGTTTGGGTTTCTTTAGTGCGTTTGGTCAGCACTCTTTGCCTATTCAAATGGACACTTCAATTTACAAATACGAAGTCATAGGAACGGGTATTTTGGACTATGGAGGAACATCAATAAAGAATGAAATTTCCCAAAAGTTACTCTATGGTGGCTTTATCGATTCAGAAATGAAAGACAGAAGTCTTAGCAGTCATAAACTTCAAAATAGAATAGGAGTAGACGCAACTGCAGAGATTGAATTCAGAGACTATAAAACGAAAATCTTCAAACAAGACAAGTATGGGTATTTTGTTAGAGGTGGTTATTACAACTATGTTTCAGCTGCCTACTCAAAAGATATATTTAACTTGGTTTTTAACGGAAACACATCTTATTTAGGTGATACGGCTAAATTCTCTGGTACACAGGCAAATGCCTTTTCATTTCAAAAAATAGGATTTGGTTTTATTGATAAAAAATCCAAAAGCAATATTGGAATAAACTACTACAATATCAGCTCTATTACTGATACTTACATACGATCTGGAAATTTAATTATGGATTCAACAGCATCCAATGTACAATTAGATATGGGAGGACGATTTAGATATGAGAATGGTAAGAAATTCAACAAAGGTTGGGGTATTGGTTTTGATGCAGATTTTCGTATTCCGGTTCGTTGGACAAATGAGTCACAAGCGTTTTTTCAAGTTCAATTGAAAAACATAGGGTTCATGTCTGTAAAGAACGTAACGCAATATACGGCGAATTAACATATGACTTTTCAGGATTTAAGTTCAGTCAGTTTATTGGCGATAGTTCTCTTTCGACTAGTAATAGTAAGGATTTACTTGATTCTTTAGGTGTTGAAAAACGAACAAAAAATTTAACGTCTCTACTGCCTGGTTTTATCCAGATTGGAAAAATAGTGGACTATTCAAGTAATAAAGTTGTTCAGTCCTACTTCGGCGTTCGTCTTCATACTTCACTAAACTACACACCGTTAATTTACGCGGGCGGTGAGGTCAAAATTTACAAATGGATGCGAGTTGGTGTTCAAGGCTCCGTTGGTGGATTTTCTAATTTCCGTTTGGGCTTTTATTCCCAATATGATTTTGGAAAATATCACGTGGGTATAGGCTCCGAAGACTTAATTGGTGCATTTTCCAATAAAGCTTATGGGGAAAGTATACATTTTAGATTGACAAGATTATGGTAAGAATCGTTTTGACACTGGTGCTTTTGAATTTTGGATTTCTCTTGAGTGCACAAATTCAATTTTTAAAAATTTACAGTGATGTTGGTTTCGAGAAAGGCGAGGGCATAACCCAGTTATCGGATAGTTCTTATTTAGTTACAGGAAGCTCCACAAGTTTCGGTGATGGACCGCCACAAGCTTTTTTAATGAAATTAGATTCCTTAGGGAATCATCTTTGGGCAAAACATTATGGAGGAATTGAAGTCAATGAAGGTAAACGTGTTTTCGCAA
>JBDNIA010000202.1:0-7899 GCA_041688525.1 Crocinitomicaceae bacterium
AGGTTGGTTTCTATAAAAGCTAGCCCAAAGTCAATTAGCGAGCAGTTTGTTTTCTCGTTAATTTCGTGAACTAAGATGTTTTCAGGTTTTATATCGCAATGAATAATTCCATTTTTTTCCAATTCATCAAAAAGTATTTCAAGGGAAGAAACAATTTCTTTCAGTTTAGAAAGTCGCTTCCGTTTTTTGATTTTGGACCAATAAGTATTTAAGCTTATTCCTTCTTCGTATTTTTTCAGGAAGTAAAATTCATTCTCGGATTCTTGAATATCTATTACCTCAGGAAGGCCGGCTGTACTAAATGAAAATTGTGCTTCATTTTTCAATTGATCAAACCCAAGTTGATTACTTTTTTAAACGCTCTTTAAAACCACCAATTCTCCATCAGACTTTCGTTTCAAAAGAAAAACTTCCCCAAAACGATTGCTGTTACCCGATGAGAGACGTTTTATTTTTTCATATTCGTTGGGAATGGCTTGCATGGTTTAGCGAATGTAGGATTTTTTTTACCGCAAAGACACAGAGGTGCAAAGGTGTTGGGTGGTTTGTGAAAAAATCCATGTCATCCGCGTGCTAACCCACAATCCTTCATCACTTCTTCACCGAAAACTGAAACTGTACCGTACCATAAACACTAATACCATCAGAAGGCAAAATTCCGGGTCCAGGATATCCGGAAGCTCTTCTTGTAAAATACGTCGCGTTGCCTAAATTGTTCACGCCCGCTTCAAATGTCCAGTTTTTTCTCACTTTAACTTTGCTTGAGAAATCCATAACAAAATAGGCAGGAACGAGACCAATTACGGCGTCGCCAGAAGGTTCGATTGCGTTGGAGGCATCTGAAAATTGGTCGGAAGTATATGAAACTTGAAACTGCGAGGTCCAATTTTTAATACGGTATTTGAACCCGCTTCTAATGATTATAGGCGCAACGTATTCAACTTGTTTATTCAAATAATTAGCCTCTTTGGAACGAATGTAGGTGGCTCGAATATAAGCAGCATTAACGAAAATAGATAATTGTTGTTTGCTCTCCGAATTAATGGCGTTTAAAATATCAAATTCCGTAAAGGCTTCAACACCAATATTTATAGCGTCTCCGATATTGGTTCTTTCCTTGAATGTTGTTCCAGCTTTTGGAGCCAAACCAATTTTGTCACCATAAAAAATATAAAACCCAGCCAGATCGAATATCCAGTATTTCTTCACAGAACCACGGAATCCTAACTCAGCTGTGAAACCGGATTCATCTCGGATAGCGCTGTCAACGACGATATTGGGATTGTTAATTCGAATGTCTGTGAAATTAATTGCTCTATAGTTTTGCGTGAAATTTGCATAAGTAGAAACCTGAGAGTTGATTCGATAGGAGCCGCCAGCACCAAAAAGTGGAACTTGCCTTTTGACAGAGTTGGAGTTGTCAATTTTATATGTAGCCAATGTATCATTGTTCACTGGATGAACCACATAGCGCTTGTAGAATCCTTCAGATGAACTTTTTATATTTTCTAGCCGCAAACCGAAATTAACTGTGAATTTTCGGTTAATGAAAAGAATGTTTTCAGCAAAAAAAGCAATATTTTCCGAAGGAAATAAAAACGAAGAATTTTCTAAGTTGTTGGCATTTATAAATCGAAAGTCAGCTGTATTTCCGACCGATGCTTTACCTTGTAAACTACTTGTTTGGCCTCTGTAATATCGCGCTCCGATTAAAACAGCTCCTTTTAGATTGAATGTTTTCCCTTCTTTGCCCTCGTATTTCCTAAGTAGTCTGGCTTCAGCGCTGGCATTTTTAAAATCTCCAGCTATCATTTCTCGATTTCCCATTGGATCTGCTTGTGTAATTTTCCCTAAAAAGCCAAGTGTCTGACGATCGGAAAGCATACCAAATGCACGCAAATTGAAAACTGTTTTTGAGTTGAATTCATGGTCGAAATGAAAAGCGAGCATATTCCAGTTCACTCTAAACCAATTTCTGTTACGAAAGCTAGCTCTCGGATCATTTTCAAATTGTAAATCGCTCAAACCACCAGCTTGTCTCGCTAAATAACTCATGTGCGTATATTCTAGTCGTACATTGGATTTTTCACTAATTGCATACGCCAATTGACTAAATACCTGATTTTGGTCGAATTCACTGTTCTCTCGATATCCGTTTCCTCGTTTGTATTGATGGTAAAATTGGTAAGAAAGTCGTTTTTTTGTTCCTGTAATTCGGTTGAAAGTTCCGTAATAGCCATATTTGCCAAGTGTTTGTCTTGTTGTAAATTCCAACGCGGTATTTTTAACGGGATCCCGAATAACAAAATTCAACAATCCACCGAATTGTGTTCCGAATTGTAAAGAAGCAGAACCGCGAATAATTTCTATACTGGAAAGTGCTTCGATAGGAGGAGTATAGTAACTTTCTGGGTAACCGAGCGCGTCGGCTGAAATATCGTAACCATTTTGACGGGTATTGAAATTTGCTGCGCGGTTTGGACTCAGACCGCGCCCACCAATGCCAATTTGAATTCCTGCTCCGTCATTTTCCCAAACGTTTAAACCAGGAATTCGAGCGAATAATTCACGGGGATTTCCTGATGATTTTGCGCCACTCATGCTTTCAACTGCAATTACAGAATTAGTCCCGGTTGTAATTTGAACGCCTTTTATCGCGGGTAAAAAGCCAACATCATATTTCGATTGACGTTGTCGAATGATTTTCATTTCTTCAATTTCCTGGACTTTTGTTGTGTCCTGTGAAAAGTAGAAGTGGGCTGGAATTAAGGCAAGAAATAAAACGATAGTCCTCATGGTTTGTATTTTTCGAGCCAAGTTCTATGTTGGAGATTATATTTTTTTTCTGATAAGTTAATCGACTTATTAATCATTTTTTGTGCGGGTCGACCGTTTAAAGCAACGAAAACATCTGCATGAACACTCGCACCTTGAATGTGATAATCCTGTTTGTTAAATACCAATGTCGTATCCTTATATTCATTCCGGAGGAAGTGAGCGAACTGAATAAGCATATCCGGTTGAGTAGACATTTGCTCTTCTTGTCGTTTAGTCAAGTATGTGCTGTTTACAATTTCAATTTCACCTTTTGTCTTCGGATCGCGGATATAAAATGTCGCTAAACCTTCTTTGTGCATAAGCATTACTCGCCATGAAAATCGAAAACCTTCTTCGTTCCAAAATAAGTTTCCTGGATAAGCCAAGTAACGAAATGGGACAATAACTTGAATGATAATATAAATGAGTGAAGCATAGTAAATTCTTCTTATCCTCGATTTGCGTGGTAATTCAATTTTATTTTCACTGTAATTCAATAAAATTTTGAGTCTCGTAAGTACTTTGCTGTGAAACTTTGGTGAGAAGAATATCAGAGTGAGAAAGATCATAACATAAGGAAAAACACCTATTGGAAATAGCCAGCCTGTCATCAAATGAAAAACGATTACAAAGAAATATGCAAACAATCTAGTTCTCTTGTTTAGCAGGAAAAAAACAATAAATAAGTCGTAAAAACAGCCAAACCATGAAAAGGCAAATGCTATCCATTTTTGACTAAAAAGCAGACCAAAAACTGGCATATCTCTGTGTGATTGGAGCCAAGTAAATAAAGGCTCTGCTTGGAAGAGCCAGTCTGAATTTAGCTTAGCAATACCTGAAAAAATATATACGCACGCCAATTGGAACTGTACAACTTGAATATAGAATTTTGGTATTGTCCGTCTTATTTTTACTCTATTGGCTTTAGCATCCATTGAAAAATGGGCATTTGCCGGCAACCAAATCAAAAGAAAAGCTACGAGACTAACAAAATAATAGTGGTTCAGATAATTTGTTTTGTCTAGTAATTCAACGTAGGTGAAAGACAGGAAAAAAACTACAGTAGAAATTCTATAAAACCAACCCAAAGTTATTCCAATTGAGCAAATAAGCATTAAAATGAAAGGTAAATACATCCAGTTCTCAGCGAAAGGTTTTACCCATTCGAATCCATAAAATCCAAAATAGACTTGAGGATTGATATACAATTCAGCGACCCAGCCTTTAATTAAAAAACGTGCAGCACCATAAAATACCAAAGCCCCAAATAGTAGTCGGAAGACCACTAATGGAGCGATGGATGTTGTTTTTGATAAGCTATAAAGCTTCATTCTAGTCTCCGTCGTTGTCTTGGTAAGTAATTAATATGCCAAAAGCAGAAGTCATATCTGTCTTAATGTGAACAACTAAATTTTGCATTTTTATATACAAAGCATCGAGTTGGCTTGGATTATTTTGAATTTCGTATAAAATATCATCGCTAAGGTTGTTCAAGATATCTTCAATATCTGTAAAACCTGTATTAATTGTGGATACCAACGAAGCTTTTTCCAAGGCATTTAGATAGTTATCAAAACCTAAGTTATCGACTCCATTCATTCCTCTTCCTTGAAACAAGTCTCGAAGTGCCAAAACATTTTCCTTCAATATCAACAAGGATATTTTTGCATAGGGCGACTCTACGTATCGAATTTGAGGAATGCCGAGACTTTGCTTGCCAATAGGAATGCCCAATTTCGCATTTTTCGCCAACTCATATTCTTTGTTGTATTCATTGATCAACAAGGAAAAACCACTAGTTGATTCTGTTCCTGTTGAAGCGCTAAACGTAGTTCCGTAGCTAGAATTCCAAGCAGAATAAACTGTGCTAACTTCGTTTACTATTTTCAAAATCAATTTGTCGACATATATTTGTAGCTCATTATCTCCCATAAGTTGCGATTTTGCATTCTGACGGAAGAAGATGTACTCTAAGGCAGAGAAACCAATGGCATCTATATTTGCCACTAGTGCGAGGTTTGCGTTCGCGTTATCGCAATTGGCAATAATTTTCGCCGTATCTGTCGGAAATGTCCCCAATGCAGCTCTGAATCCAACCGACGATGAAGGCCCAAATTCATAAATTTTAACGCGATGAAATTTTAAAACAGCTTTTTCCCATTTTTCCTGAAGTTGTAAAAAAGAAACGTCAGCATTATCGCTTTTAAAAAGTACCCAGCTCAAATTTAACTCATTCACAGCGGTTTGCAAATTGGCAAACCCAGGGAGAATGATTTGGTTTGAGGCGTGTGTTAGCATATCACTTTTCTGAAAATTGACGGCATCTTCAGGGTTTGTTTTATCCTTTTTTTTACAAGAAAAAGCTGCTATAAAAAAAACTATTATAAAAAGGGAAGATAAAATTCTCATTGGTTTTATTTTAAAATTTGGCTGTTATTGTTGCCTTAATAGTATTTAAATCAACTAAGGTTAAATTCCACAGATTGTCACCAAACATTGCCATCAAAGCTGCATGTTCTGATGTAGACATGTTTCTTGTTTCTAGAGGTGCATAGCGTAAATTCCAGCTGAATGCGTATGCTTCAGAAAGAATATGTAAGTATTTTGCTTGGTCATTTCCAAAATAAGAAATAGCACTGTTCAAATAACTCAAAGCTTGATTTGCGGAAATATCCTCCCACGCATTGCGAACAGCTAAAATTGCGGCATCTCTATTTGTATAATCTGAATTAGCAATTGCTGCTCTTCCTTTTAGGAAATTATCCATTATCCTCGCGTTTGATCCAATAGTTGCATCTTGTTTCTGGCAATATTCTGCCCAAAAATCAGTTCCTAAAACGGTTGGAAAGTTCATCGGCACACCAAAATAACCAAATGCCTCATCCCAGTGATGGGCCATTGTTGTGTAGTATTTTCCATTTACCGGATCAACAGCATTTGTATTATCAACATTCATTTTAGTTGTTCCGAAATATTCATTCAACGCTTGGTGCATGAAAACCCCACCCATGATTGTTTTTTCTATCAATTCGTTGTAATCGAAACCATTAGCACTGAATAAGTACTTTGATGATCCAGAGGTAAGCGTTCCAGCTTGTCCTTGCGCAGCTGCTTGTGCAAAACTTTGACTAGCAATAGCAACTGAATCAAGATAATCCTCTACTAAAACTTGATCGATAGAGAAACACTTATTTTTTAGTTGTTTGGAGCTGGTGAATGAAAAAGGATTGTTCTCATTTGAAAACATATCTTTCATGGTCTGTGCGTTTATAACGGAAGTTTCTCCAGATTCAATATATGTTGCCATTTCACGCAGTTGGTTCAGGCGGTCAGTTTGTCCTGAATAATCAACTGTTGAATTTCCAGAAGCATCCGTGAAGTTGTAAGTTGTGGGTGCACTATATGTTGCTGTTGGTGCAGTATAAATACATGAACCGTCATCTTTTTTCGCCTTATCGTCGAAATTGTTGGCAACCTCATCAGTACATCCCTTTTTACGACAGGAAATAACTGTGAGAGACATTAAGAGTAATGGGAATAATAATTTTTTCATCTTTTAAGTTTTACTATTTATATCAATTCTAAATTACCTCACAAAAGTACGTCCGGTAACTTCTAAAGTCAATAACTTTTTTGTGGTATTTGATGAAAATTATTAGAAAGATGTTTAACTTTCCGGTGTGAAAAAACAAACACTTATTGCAGAAAGCGGAGGGTCGAAGACGGATTGGGCACTTTTAGAACATAATACAGTTTTATGGAGAGCTACATCTATATCCTTGCATCCAAATAATTGGAATTCAGAATATTTTGCCGAGGTATTTCGGAGTTTGAAGGAGAATGATTTTATATTTTTAAATGCTAATCTCATTTTTTTTGGCGCAGGCTGCAACAGTCAAGAAAAAGCCAATGAATTGAAGTGTAAAATTGAAGTTTTTGGATTTGAGAATATTGAAATACACGGCGATATAAAAGCCGCAGGAATAGCTTGTTTAGGTCAAGGAACAGGAAAAATAGCCATATTAGGATCTGGTTCTGTATTCATTGATTTTCAAAATGGAGAAGTGAAACAGTATTTTGGTGGCCTAGGTCGTGAAAAAGGTGACGAAGGTGCTGGGTTTTATTTCGGAAAACTCGTGCTTACGGCTTTGCGAAACAAGCAATTAGAATCCATCCAAGAATCGTTAGTAAAATCAGTTCTTAGTAAGACAGAGCAAAATGCAATTGAACGGGGCGTAATTTCTGATGAGTTATGCCTAGCAATGGCAAGTCGATTAGGAAATTATCTCTGGGAATTCCAGAACTTTCATCGAGAGAATATTGACTTGTTCTATTCTAAATGGGTTAACCAAAATATTTCAAAAGGTGAAACCATTCATTTTGTTGGCAGTTATGCCTATTTTCAAGAAGAAATAATTAAATCCTATTTCAGAGAGAAAGGATGCAAAGTTGGTTTGTTTGTAGCACGCCCTATTGAAAAGTTAATTGAATTTTATAAAACTAAAAGTTAATCAAGCAGATGAAATTTTTTACTTTAATATTTTTTGTTGTTGGATTTTTCACTTTCAATTTCGCTCAACTTTGTTCCATAATTCCGCATCCTACTACTTTCGTTACTACTGGCGGCTCCATGGTTTTGGAGGATATGATTTCAGTGAATAAAAATAATTTGCCCTCTTTCGGCGAGGACAAGCTAAAATCGTTTTTCACGCATGAAATAGGATTAAATATCGCTTTCATTCAAGAAGGCGGTCAAGTTTATTTCAAGCGATTATCTAAAGTCCAAACTGATGCGTATTCGATAGATATTAAAAATAAAATAACCATTTCTTACTCGTCAGATGCGAGTTTGTTTTATGCTTTACAATCTTTAAAGCAGCTTATTCAGTCCAATAATGGCTATGCAGAAATTCCTTATTGCTTTATTTCAGATGAGCCAAAATTTCAATGGAGAGGAATGCATTTGGACGTGAGTCGACATTTTTTTACCGTTGAAGAGGTAAAGCACTATTTAGACTGGATGGCGCGTTACAAATTCAATAAATTCCATTGGCATTTAACAGACGATCAAGGCTGGAGAAT
>JBDNIA010000203.1:0-1886 GCA_041688525.1 Crocinitomicaceae bacterium
AAACAGTGATTAGTAATGTTGGGATTAAATTAGTTAACGCCACGGGCGCTTCCTTGGGCGAAATATTAGTTGCAAACACGAAAATAAATGAATGGGAACAATTAACTTTTGATTTTACATCCCACATTGGAAATGGCTATACATATGATCAAATTGTAATTTTCCCGGATTTTATTGCTCGATCTGCCGATGATGTAATTTATTTCGATAATATTTGGGGAAGTGAGGTTGCCCTTGGTCTTGAAGAAAACAGCTCTCTAGAATTTAGTATTCATCCAAATCTTGCTCATAATGCGTTAATAATTGATGCGGAAAAATCATTTGAAAGTATACGTATTTTAGACTTAAATGGTCGTGAGGTATTTCAGGCAATCGTCAATGAGAAACATATTGAAGTTAATTCATCTTTTTTTCGAAAAGGATATTACTTTGTTCAAATAGTCAGTGAAAGTGGATCTGTAGCTAGGAAATTTTTAGTGGATTAGTCGGAATTACTATTATCTGATAAAATAAGAAATTTTAACGAAAAGGCGTTCCAAAAGACAGTTCAAACTTCTTTATAAAATGTTTATCTTTGCCAAAAAAAAGAGAATGACAGAAGATATTAATGCGGTTAGCTACTGCGTGGGCATGAGCCTAGCAGGAAGTTTAATGCAACAAAATTTACAAGGAATTTCTCCAGAAGTTATGGCTGAAGCTGTCGGTGACGCTTTCCAGGGAAAACCTTCGAGATATTCACCTGAAGAAGCCAATGAAATCATTCAAAACTATTTGAATGTTGCCATAGAGGAGCAATTCAAAGCGAATAAAGAAGTTGGTGAGAAATTTCTAGCTGAAAACTTCAAGAAAGAAGGCGTTCTAACAACGATTTCTGGTTTACAATACGAGGTGATTGAGGAGGGTAAAGGGAAAATACCAAGTCTTACAAGCCAAGTAATGGTCAACTATCACGGTACATTATTAGATGGTTCGGTATTTGACAGCTCTGTTGATCGCAATTCACCAGCAACTTTTGGCGTCAATCAAGTTATTCCCGGTTGGACAGAAGCACTTCAGTTGATGAAAGAAGGATCAAAATATCGTTTGTACATTCCTCAAGAATTAGCGTATGGTCAACAACCGCATTCAGGAGGACCCATTCAACCATTTATGGCGTTGATTTTTGACGTTGAATTATTAGAAGTAAAATCATGAGAATAATTGCATTTATAGCCATCGTACTAGTATTGACTTCTTGCGGAAGCAAAAAAGCTGATGAAGAAACTGTAGAATTGAATACATTTAAAGACAAATTGTCTTATTCTTTGGGGGCTGAACAAGCCAAAATGATTACTGAGGCGGGTGATCCAAACCTAGACCGTTTAAATTTTGATGATATTGTTCTTGGATTTAATAGTAACCTAAATTCAAAAGAAGCAGTTGATCCAGATTGTCGCAACTCGTTGACAAAATTATACGGACCATACGGTCAGGATTTTGATACTGCCTTCGTTAAGAAAGGTTCCTTTTGTATTGGTCGAATTGCAGGATCTGTTTTTTACTCAGGATGGAGTAAAAAAGGTGTTTTGGATCAAATTGATATGAAATTAGCAAAAATCGGATTCAAACATGCCCTATTGAAAAAAGACACTTTGATCGACAAACAATTGAGCATGACAATGATGAAAGATTTCTTGGTTTCAATCAATAAGAAAAGTGGTGTTAAAATGTTAGCTGCTGCCAAAAAAACATCCAATACGAGAGTAATAGACGGTGGAATCGTTTTAGAGACAATTGAGGAAGGAATTGGTGGTTCGCCAACTGCGACGGATGATATTGCAGCAAACTATATTTAGACAAGTGCAGAAGGGGATACAGTTGAAAATTCTTTTCAATATAAAATTCAA
>JBDNIA010000204.1:0-6539 GCA_041688525.1 Crocinitomicaceae bacterium
GATATTGCTCCAGGCAGAGAGAAAATTGTTAAAGTCCACGATAATAAAATTAATATTTTTGAAAAGTTTGGTGTCAACAAACAAATCAAAATGCTTTTTGGACAGAAAGTACCACTTTCTTCTGGAGGTTATTTGATTATTGAGCATACCGAAGCTATGCATGTCATCGATGTGAATAGCGGTAATCGAAAAGGTGCGGACGGCCAAGAAAATAATGCCCTTGCTACCAATATTGAAGCAGCTGAAGAGATTGCTAGAGTTTTGCAGCTAAGAGATATGGGTGGAATAGTGGTTGTCGATTTTATCGATATGCATACCCGAGAGAATAATAAACTTTTGCACGAGAAGATGAAGGAATTCATGAAAGGTGATCGTGCAAAACACAATATTCTTCCTCCATCAAAATTTGGTGTTATAGAAATCACTCGACAGCGCGTTCGCCCTGAAACTGAAATTAAAACGGCAGAAAAATGTCCTACGTGCAATGGAACTGGTGAAGTACAAGCTTCAATTCTTTATGCTGACGAAATTGAAAGCATGTTGAAGTATTTATTGGAAGATAGAAAGGAAAAAGGGTTAACTCTTTTAGTTCATCCTTACCTTGCATCATATTTTACAGGAGGAATCTATTCCCGTCAAGTGAAGTGGTTTTTGAAATACAAAACTTGGGTAAAAGTGAAGGCAATTACAGCAAATAATTTATTGCAATATTCTTTTGTTAATAAAAAAAATGAAGAAATTGCGCTCTGATGAATCAATCAGAGCGCTTTTTTTCTTTTGAAGAGGCAAAGTCAAAAGCTGAATATTGGTGTGCCTATCGGGATCGATCTGTTTTCGAAACACAATCTAAACTTATTTCTTACGGTCAAAGCGAGAAAGATATTTCCGAACTAATAAACCATCTCAAAGAGTATGATTTTTTAGATGACGAGCGTTTTGTTAATTCGTTTGTTTCTGGCAAGTTTAGAATAAAAAAGTGGGGGAGAAAAAAAATATATGCAAGTCTTTTCCCTAAAAAAGTAGACAAAAATCTAATCAAAAATGCATTTGAATCTATCAACGACGATGATTATTTCCAAACTGTTGAGGAACTAATAGAGAAAAAAATCCACCTTCTTCGATCTGAAAAAGCCCCATGGAAAAAGAAACAAAAGATTATGCAGTTTCTAATGAGCAGGGGGTTTGAATATGATATTGTGCTTAGTGTTTTGGCTAAAAAACAAGTATAGTTTTTCTTTTTGTTACAATCTCAAGGTTTTGTTCAAACGAAACCTGAAGATGATACATTCCAATCTCAATATTTGGGTTAATAACCAAATAATTTTGCATTGAAACCGAGGTATGAAAAACTTCTTTTCCTGATAAATCGAATACGCTCAATTTCAAAGGTCCCTTATAATTTTCATTTATAAATAGGGTTAAATCTTGTCCATATTCAATTGGATTTGGATAGACTTGAAAATCATCTTTCGTTCTGTTGATAAAAACATCTCTGTTGAAATCGAATAAAAAAAGACCGTATTTCCGGTCACTAGCAAGAATTTTCCCTGAAGGCAGCTTACTGTAAACTCCCCACAATCCATTCATTTTGTCGTTGCTCTCATTTGGATAAGTGTCGTAAAAGGCAACCTCTTCAACGGGAGAACTCTGGTAATCAAATATCCTTAATCCTGAGTTGTAATAAGCAACATAGGCAAATCTGTCGTCCAGCATTATGTTGTGAGGCACGCTCTCGTTTTGGATGTCTGTGCCGAAATAAGATTCAATTGTGATTTCACCATCTGGAGCAACACGACATTTTTTTAATTTTTTACCTGATGTTTCGTCTGCAAAAATATATACATCTCCTTTTGGATTCAAGTCACCCTGATGGTTGTAACCTTGTTGCTGATAAATGGACATATTTTGTAAAAAAGTTGGACTAGTGGGAAGTGAAAAGTCATATCGTCGCAATCCATCAAAACCACAATTTAAAATGGCGATATTGTCACGGATCAAGCCATCATGAACATGCGGAAAATCATTGAAACCATTAAATACAAGTGCAGGATTTAGCGGATCTGTAAGTGTATAAACGCGCATAGAATAAGTACTTGTTGGTAAACCGCCTGTAATTATTGTTTGGCTGAAACAATAGAGCAGTTCATTGATACTGTCAATGGCAATATTGTGATTTCTCCCGAAATCGTCGGCCAAATCAGCAACTAAGTGGACGGAATCAGGCAGATATTGCAAATCAATGATTTGAAGTGAACTTTCTCCTTCATCACAGACAGCGTAGAGGTAATTTTTGAACGTTTTGTAGTCGCGGTGAACAACATTTGCATTTGAAAAACGTCCGCGAATAAATCCTACTTCTTCAAGTTTAATTTGATTATTTATGCTGAAAAAGTGCGTTCCTTCAGTGCTCCCAATTGTGGCATATTCTTTACCGTGTATGACAAAGCCGTAGCATTCGTTATAGCGGTTTTTTAAAGAATTTGTAATTAAATTGTCGTCTTTCCAATTATCTAGTAGTTCCAAATTATTATACGATTGCCCGTATACAGTAAAATTAAAAATGGAAATGAATAATAAGAGTAATTTCATTTTACAAAAATAGCGAAATGTGAGACCTTTAAACAAAGCTTTTATTCAAATGTAAGAGTCATTGAACGAAATATTTCTATTTTTACTTACTTAAAGAGAAAAAGTCGTGCCGAAAACGTTAATAATCATTCCTACTTATAACGAAATTGAAAATATCCAAACGATGGTTCAACAGGTCATGGGCTATTCCCTCGGTTATCATTTGTTAGTTATAGATGACAATTCTCCTGACGGAACTGCCAACGCAGTAAAGGAATTACAAGAGGAGTATAAGGATAGATTACATTTAATACAACGTAGTGGAAAATTAGGTCTAGGTACAGCGTACATAGTTGGATTTAAGTGGTCTCTTAAAAATAATTATGAATACACTATTGAAATGGATTGTGATTTCTCACATAATCCGGATGACGTTGAGCGCTTGGTTCAAACTGCCGAAAATGGGCCTTTTGACTTAGTTATAGGATCTCGGTATTGCAAAGGTGGTCAAGTCGTCAATTGGCCAGTTGGACGAAAATTAATGTCATTCTATGCTTCTGTGTATGTTCGAATGGTCCTTTGGATAAAAGTAAAAGATACAACGGCAGGTTTTAAATGCTACCGAAATACGGCTCTGTCAAAACTAAATTTGGAACAAATTCCTTTTAAAGGTTATGCCTTTCAGATTTACATGAAATATCAATTGATAAAAAAGGGATTTTCGTATCAGGAGATACCAATTACTTTTAAAGATAGGGAACTAGGAAATTCAAAAATGTCAAGTGGCATATTTAAAGAGGCAATTATCGGTGTACTGAAAATGCGATTTCTTAAGTTATGAAGTATTTACTGAAAAATGGAACAATCGTAAACGAGGGAAAAAGTTTTCAAAGCGATTTATTGATTCAAGATGAGCGAATAGTAAAAATTGAATCATCTATAAATGACGCAGGAAGTTGTATTGAAATCAATTGCGAGGGAAAATATATCTTACCAGGATTTATAGATGACCAAGTGCATTTTCGCGAGCCCGGATTAACGCATAAGGGAAACATTTATTCTGAATCGAGAGCTGCAGTGGCTGGAGGTATAACCTCTTTTATGGAGATGCCAAATACTGTTCCGAATGCACTGACTCAAGATTTATTGAACGATAAATATAAAATTGCAGCAAATGCTTCGTTGGCGAATTACTCTTTCTTCATGGGTGCGTCAAATAACAACATTGAAGAAGTTCTCAAAACGAACGATAAGAATGTTTGCGGCATAAAAATATTTATGGGCTCATCAACTGGAAACATGTTGGTTGACGATGAGCAAGTATTGTCATCTTTATTTTCGAAAGTAGATATGCTAATCGCTACGCACTGTGAGGATGAGGCTACAATTCGTCGAAATACGGACCTTTTTAAAATGAAATACGGAGAAGATATGCCAATGAAGTTTCATCCAGCAATCCGTTCCGAAGAGGCGTGTTACCTTAGCTCAAGTAGAGCGGTGGGATTGGCGAAAAAGTTTGGAACTCGCTTACATGTACTGCACATTTCAACAGCCAAAGAAATTCAATTGTTCGAAACAAATATTGCTTTAAAGGACAAGAAAATTACCGCTGAAGCTTGTGTTCATCACCTTTGGTTTAGCGATAAAGATTATGAGACAAAAGGTTCTTTGATTAAATGGAATCCTGCTGTGAAAACGGAAAAAGATAGAGAAGGTATTTGGGAAGGACTAAGATCAGGAGCTATTGATGTTCTCGCTACAGATCATGCTCCTCACACAATTGAAGAAAAATCAAATAAATATTTTAATGCGCCATCTGGCGGTCCGCTTGTTCAGCACGCTCTCGTGGCTTTACTTGAAAAAGTGAAAGAAGGTCAAGTTTCAATTGAATTATTAGTCGAAAAAATGGCACATGCACCGGCAACATTGTTTGCGATTGAGAATAGAGGATATTTAAGAGAAGGTTACTTCGCTGATCTTGTAATTGTCGACCCTAATAAGTCACTGAAGGTTGATAAAAGTAATCTATTGTATAAATGTGGTTGGTCACCTTTTGAAGGAACAACATTTTCTCATTCGGTAAATTCAACTTTTATAAACGGACATTTAGCTTATTCCGATGGTAAATTATTCGACAGCAAATTAGGTCAAAGACTTTTATTCAACAGAAAATGAAAACTGTAGTTCGTATATTTTTATTTGTTACTTTCATTTCTTGTGAAGCAAGTATAAAAAAGCCTAATGCACCTAAAGACGAGATTTCAAGAACCCAAATGGTTTCTTTAACAAAAGATTTGATTTTGTTAGAATCCCACATTGAGCTATCCTATGGTCAATTGACAAAGTTCTACAAAGTACTTAATACGTCAAGCGACAACGTATTTAATAAGTTTAATATTTCCAGAGATCGCTACGTTAGAACATTTGATTATTATGCCAGTGATCAAGATAAAATGACAAGTTTGTATCAAGAAATTTTAGATAGCTTAAATATTGAAAACCTATAATAAAATTGCTTTTAAGCAGTCACATTCTATTTCCTTTTGTCTTTTAAGTTAGCAGTTAAGCACATAGTGAAGCTTGCGTGTGTTTATTAAACTGACACTTCTCACTTTAGGGGAGTGGAAAAGCAATTGCGCTTATTTCAAATTAAACTTTCTTATAAAACCAAAAAATCCCCTCAGCAAAAGCCAAGGGGATTTTAGTTTATTTTGTTCTGACTACTATTGTTTTACCAATTTGCTCATCATTACTTTCTCATTGTTTGAAAGAATAGTTACGTAGTAAACTCCAGGAGCTGCAGTCGTAATATCAATCGCATCTTTGTGTGTTCCGTTGATAGAACCTAGTTCTCTCACGTAAACTGATTCACCAAGAACGTTTGTAACTTGAACTGTGATGTTCATGTCAGCATTCGTATTGAAATCAATTTGGAACAAACCAGTTGATGGGTTTGGATAAACTGCGATAGTCCCCAATCCATTAACTTCTTCCAATCCAAGGTTACTTGATGTAACCGTGTTTGTGTAAGTGTTCGTTCCACAATCATTCGTAACAGTTAAGGTAACTGTGAATGTGTTAATTGTTGTGTAAACGTGTGTTGGATTCATAGCTGTTGACGTTGTTCCATCACCAAAGTTCCAAAGGTAAGTTGGACTTCCTCCGCCACTTACTGATGTATTCGTAAACGCAACTGTTAAGAAGCTATTTACAGTCGTATATGAAGCAACAGGAACAGTATTAACTGTAATCGCTATAGATTCTGTACCTGAACCACAAGCGTCTGTGATGTTCAATGTATACAAACCACCAGTTGTTACAACCAATGAGTCATTTGAAGAGCCACCTGTCCAGCTATAAGTTGTTGCTGGCATGTTAGAAGTCAACAATGCTGAACCACCAGCGCAGAATGTAGTTGTGTCTGCCATTAAGTAACCTGTGAATGTTAATGCCGAAGCACTAATTACAACGGTATCAAAAGCAATTCCGCAGGCTCCAATTACACTTACTGTGTAAGTTCCTGGTGTTGTAACAGCCAACATATTTGTTGTGTCACCTGTTGACCAAAGAACATCATCAGAAGGAGCACCAGCATATAAATTAACTGTCGCACCTGAACAAATAACTTCATCTGCTCCAACGAATCCTGGAAGACCGAGTGGCGCAAATTCGTCAGCACCAATATCTGGTGTTGCAACATTACGCATTTGACCATCAATATCATCAGTGACTAAAGCCAGTGGCGTACCTGCATTGTTCAATGAATCTGAACATACGTGTAAGTCGAATTCAGAATAGTATCCTGGATTAACACTCATACTATTTGCATCGTAACCAGATGCTGTTTGCCAAGCTGCTAAAGTGTTTGTATTTGAATTGTCATAATACGCTAGTATTGTGCCTGAAGTAAACAAGTTGTTGTTGTCCATTTCATTGATACTGTAAGTGCCATATACATATGCTGCATAACC
>JBDNIA010000205.1:0-4325 GCA_041688525.1 Crocinitomicaceae bacterium
AAACGTTCACTTTTCATTCGTTCGTAAACCTGAACTTGAACTTCCTTTACATAATTAATCCGTTTGAATCGGAAGTCGAGGATTTTGATTCCCAGGTCCGCCGTCTGTTTATTTGCCGATTCCAATATCATTTGTTGAATCTTATCGCGACCGACATTAATTTTTGCCAAGGAATCGCCAATGATTTTAGTATCTGATGATTCAGGGACTCTGTTACTCGTACGTACAGCCTCTTCGATATCGTTATTTGCTATAAAATCTCTTGTCTCGCCGTCCAAAATATCATCTATACGTGATTGCGCCCCTCGTTCGTTCGTTAGTCGTTTAAAAAATTGAAGCGGGTCTGTGATTTGCCATCTTGCATAGGTGTCAACAAAAATGAACTTTTTGTCCTTAGTTGGCACTTGGTTTGGATCGCCGTTCCATTCCATATAACGTCTTTCGAAGTAATTAGCCACCTGTATAAAGGGCAATTTAAAGTACATACCGGGCTTGGTTATTGCTTTTCCGACTGGTCTTCCAAACTGGGTTATTACCACTTGATCTTTTTCCTGTACAATAAAAGCACTACTATTCAAACCTATAAAGATAATAATGGCAGCTATTGAAATTATGATTGATTTAGTTTTCATTGTTTACTGTTTTTTTGTTCATCTGCATTTGCAATAACGGTAATACATTATTCCCTTTTTGGTCTGTTATCACTACGTTCCCGATTTTGGGCAATACATTTGACATTGTTTCTAGGTAAATTCTTCTTTTTGTTACTTCAGGCGCCTTTAAAAACTCTTGATACAAGGCTGTAAATCTTGCAGCTTCTCCATCCGCGTTATTTACACGCTGAGCAGCGTATCCTTCTGCTTGTTGAATGGTTTCTTTGGCCTGACCTCGAGCTTTTGGTATTACTTTGTTGTATTCAGATTTTGCTTGGTTGATCAAGGTTTCCTTTTCTTGTTGAGCTTCGTTCACTGCATTGAAAGCTGCTTTTACAGGTTCTGGCGGATTGACATCTTGAAGCACTACCTGTTCTATTTTTATGCCCATTGAATATTCCCTGCATATTTGCTGAATTAGTTCATTTAACTTGATTCCTATTTCTGTCCGACCAACAGTCAGTACTTCATTTACCGTCCGGTCTCCCACAATTTGTCTCATTGCAGCTTCGGAGATAATACGGAGCGTACTTTGCGGATTTCTAACTTTGAACAAGTTTTTATACGCATTATCAACCCTATATTGTACAACCCACTGGACTTCTGCAAGATTAAGATCGCCCGTTAACATAAGTGATTCATCTTTTGGATTTGATGATTTGCCATATTCAGTGTCTACGCCTGCTTTCACCGTTCGGAAACCAAATTCTAGTTTTTGTTGCCTTTCAACTGGAACTTTATAAACATCCTCAGCAAAAGGTATCTTCAGACTCAATCCAGGCTCTACTTGTCTTACATACTTCCCAAATCGCGTTATAACTCCTACCTCTTCAGTACTTATCTGAAAAATAGACAACCACAAAATAAGCATTACAAATAGCGATGCAACAATAGGTTTCCAGTACCCAAAGATTTTCTCTAGTGCCAATGGAAGATTTAATTTTTCATTGTTCATATTATTTATTTTTTAAAATGTTTAGATGTTATTTGTAAATTATCCATTCAACTTATACATCCGGATTCTTATTCTACTTTAAAAACGCTCTCTATTTTGCCTCTCCTTCAAAATATTTATGCTCAAGTTGAAATTCATTTCTCATGTATTGAAGTAAATTATAGAAAATCCAGTTTGTCTTCTTGACTTTAATACATTTATCTCCCAATGTTAAATGAAATAACAAGAGCGACTTGCTAATTTTAGCTGAAGCAAATATAGACTGGATCAGTAGCTATCGAAATGATTTAGATTAAACCCGACCTTTGACTTTAATCACAGTAGAACCTATTTTGAGATATTCTTTTTTAAGAGCATAGATCTGATACTGTAAACAGCACTTTTGATTTTTGCATTAAAGACAGTAATATTGTCTTTAATGCAAAACTTTCATCAATAAATTCGAGTATTCAGAGGCGCATTTGACTGAGAAACTATAAAACGACAACCAAATCAATCGTTAAATAGGTTCATATTGCGCTAAATAGTATGAAAACTATTGCTGGACGGAGTCACGGAGAAATAGTTAGTAAGCTATCTTGATAAGTTTTGTTGTAGACTTAATCACAGATTTTTTAAATCCAGTGTGACTAAAAGACTTTAACCGACTGAGGTAAAGCACTGAGCGGTAGTCATAAAAAACAAAACACCACTTATTTTTTTATTTTGGATTGATAATGCGTTCATCTCTTCTTGGGAAAGGAAAGGTTATATTATTTAGAGTTAATTTTTCTTTAATCGCAAAGTTCAGATCGCTTGTAATTTTTCCTTGTTTTTGGATTAGAGATGTAGTCCAGATGCGCAGTTCAAATTTAATTGAACTCTCTTCGAAACTAATAAACCTGACGACTGAAGCAGGTTCTTTCAGTACATCCGTATTTTCATTAGCAACTTCCAGCAATAGTTTTTCAACCAATCTCTCGTCAGATGAATAAGCAACATCCAGAGGAATACTAAATCTGATTACTTTATCATTATAACTCCAATTGATTACTTCCTTGTTTATAAAGTCTGAATTGGGAATGATAATGTTAATATTGTCGTTTGTTAAAATTGTCGTAGCTCTTGCAGAAATTTTCATAACATCACCCGAAGTATCTCCTATCCTAATTCGGTCTCCAACTTTTATCGGGCGCTCTAAATAAATAATTATACCACTGATAAAATTGCTGAAGACACCTTGCAGACCAAAACCAATACCAATTCCAAGAGTTCCAAATAGAACCGTCAAAATACTCATGTCGATTCCTGAAGTGGAAATAATGATGATTAAGCCTAAAACAATGAAGAAAATCTTAAATAAATTGGCAATAGCATAACGCATCCCTATATCTAGTTTCTTTTTTGGAAGAATTTTATTTTGAAGAAGTTTTGCAAAAATGTTTACGACAATAACCAACAAAATGATGGCAAGAATAAAGATTGTCAGTTTCCAGACGGTAATTTCATTATTTCCTAAAGTAAAGATTTTATAATCCTGAAGATCTGTTATTTGTTGAAACATAGTTTTTAGTATTTCTTAAAATTTATAAAACAGAGGAATCAGTATAGAGGCAAGAATCCAGAACAATAAATTCAGTGGAGCACCTACCCTAAAGAAATCTATGAATTTGTAATTCCCAGCGGCATAAATCATCGTGTTGGTTTGATAGCCTACAGGGGTCATAAAACTCGCCGAAGCAGCGAACATGATCGCAAACAAGAAGGGTTTAGCGTCAACACCCATAGTTTCAGCCATTGAAATCGCTATGGGCGTCAATAATACGGCCGACGCACTATTGGAAATCACGGAAGTCAAAATCATTGTAATAAAATACAATATTGAAACCATTGCGACTGGCCCCCAATTGCCAAAAAACATAAGAATATTTTCAGCCATGAGTTGAGCCGTTCCAGTTTTCTCCATGGCAATTCCAAGACTAATTGTTCCGGCTAGAAGAAAAATCACATCCCAGTTGATGGCTTTATAGATTTGCGCCATGGTGATTGTTCGAAATAAAACCAATGCCGAAACACCCAAGATTGAACTGGCCAATATGGGAAGAATATTAAAAGAGGGCAATAACACGACCAAGCCTAAAATTGAAAACACAGTGAGCACATTTCTTTTATTTACTGTTATTTTCTCTGCTTCCTCAGAAATAATAATGAAAGGTTTTTCAATTACTTGCGCGCCGTTTTTGTATTCGGAAAATATATTCTTTTCTCCTCTCAACAGCAGAATGTCTCCTGGATTAAGTACGGTTTTATTTAAGATGTTGTGAAGCATTCCCTGTCTATTTCTGATGGCAAGGACAACTGCTCCAAACCTTTGTTTGAAATTTGTTTGCGAAATTGTTTTTCCTTGCAATTCAGAACCTGGAGTTATCAGTGCTTCGGCAAGCGTAATATCGTCAGTAATCAATTCTTCATCACTTAATCTATTTCGCTGAATAATTTCAACTCCTTCTCTTTGCAGAATAGCGCTGATTTGGTCAAACTTGCATCTTAGTCTTAAAACATCCTCTGGCTCAAGCACAGTCGAATAAATTGGTTCGGAAAAACTCTCCTCTTTTCTTCTGAACCCAATGATATCAATTTTCAAGCTTTTTATTATCGGCGACTCAGATATTGCTTTCCCAATCGATGGAGCGCCCGGCAAAATACGAATATCAGTCAGGTAATTTCCCATATCATAT
>JBDNIA010000206.1:0-1858 GCA_041688525.1 Crocinitomicaceae bacterium
CCTTCACCTGTTTTGATTCCATTTTTTCCAGCAGCTACCATATTAACAAGAAGTGGGCATGGCGCATATTTCGGATTTCCGAATCCATCATGTAGTACATTCAAAATTGCCAAACAAACATCCAAACCAATAAAATCAGCCAATTGCAAAGGTCCCATCGGATGCGCCATTCCTAATTTCATAACTTGATCAATTTCTTCAACACCAGCCACACTTTCGTACAATGTGTAAATGGCTTCGTTGATCATTGGCATTAAAATACGGTTGGCAACAAATCCAGGATAATCGTTTACTTCAACAGGCGTTTTCCCTAATTTCTGAGCCAAGTCCATGATTAATTTTGTGATTTCATCAGATGTAGAATATCCACGAATAATTTCAACCAACTTCATTACAGGGACTGGATTCATGAAGTGCATTCCAATTACTTTATCAGGACGATTTGTAACAGCCGCTATCTTCGTAATAGAAATAGATGAAGTATTAGTTGCAAGAATTACATTTTCTGAAGTAACTTCACTCAAGTTTTTGAAGATTTGCAATTTTAAATCAACATTTTCAGTTGCTGCTTCAACTACCAATTCCACGCCCAAAACGCCAGCTTTCATATCTGTGAAAGTGGTGATGTTTGCCAATGTTTCTCCTTTTTGCGCTTCTTTAATCAATTCCTTCGCAACTTGATGGTCTAAGTTCTTCGCAATTGTTGCCATCCCTCTGTCTAAATTGGTTTGTTGAACGTCAATTAAGCTTACTTTATATCCAAATTGTGCGAAAGTGTGAGCGATCCCATTTCCCATGGTGCCTGCACCGATTACAGCTATATTTTTCATTTTATCAAATTTTTGACAAATATACTATTTTTCTAATCCTTCGGCAGGAAGAAAAAGTATCGTTTTTCGAGAATAAAAGACAGTGCAAAGAGGATAAGCAGTGAGATTTGTGTACCTTCACTTTGTGATAAAAACTCCAGAAAAAATTATATTTTACGATGGCGACTGCGGTTTCTGCAATCAATCCGTCCAATTTGTCTTGAAATATCAAAAAGATGAAACAATCTATTTTTCCGCTATTCAGTCTGAATTCACAAAGAATCTATTCGAAGAAAGAAACTGGGAAATACCAGATTTAAGTACGGTCTATTTTTTGGAGAATGGCATTTTACATGCCAAATCAGATGCGGGTTTACGTATTTCGAGAAACTTAAAATTTCCAATATCTATTTTCCAATATTTCTGGATAGTACCTCAATTTCTGCGCGATAAAGTATACGATTTCATTGCCAAACGACGGCATAAGATTAGCAAAGGGTTCTGTGCAATTCCTGAGAAAAGAGACCGAGAAAGGTTTTTAAATTAGTTTTTTTTGGAACCCTCGCATTGCTCGCTGCTAAATTTTGATTTAAGCACGAATCAAATACATACCCCATCAGTCCAAAGGACGATCTATATTCTAGTTTCCATAGTCAATTGTGAAAAGTCCTAAAAATAGAAATCAACTTCTCTGGAGGTAACATCATATTTGGATATTTATGCATCGTATCAAGAACTTCAGCGACCGCCAATGGATTAAGTCCCATTCTGATTCCTAGATTTTTGATGAGATACAATTGTTTTTCCTCAACAACCTGATCAATATTCATTAAAAGTACCAACCTTTGTAATTGAATAATTCTATCAAACTCAAAAATGGGTGGTTTGAACTCGATGTATTCATCAAATAGATTTTCAAAGTCTGTTTGCGAAACACCAATTTGATTTGCTATTGCGGAGAGAAATTGAAATTCACTATCGCGAAGGCTTTCATCAACTTTTGCAAGTTTTATAAGTTCGGTAAGTAAACTTAGCTTTTCGTTTTGTTC
>JBDNIA010000207.1:0-4216 GCA_041688525.1 Crocinitomicaceae bacterium
AGAAAAAGAAAAAGAAAAAGGAGGAACCGGAAGAGTCTGAAATTGATCCTTTTGCTTCTGAAAGAAAAGAAAAAGCCAATGAATTAGCCAACATAGCCAGTAATATGAACTTGGCTGAAGTTCAATTAACGAGAAATTATTCTCCTCCTCGAGAGGTCAAAGAATTTAGAAATGCTTACGAGGTCAGAGGTAAAACATCTAATTTATATTATACAACTACGGTAAAGTCAAACTTCAATTTTTTTGAAAATTTACTTCACCTAGATGATTTACACGAAACACCTGTAAGCTCTCCAATTTCCGGTCCTGGAATATTAAGTTATAAGTACAAGTTAGAGGAACAGTATGAGGAAAATGGACAACAAATAAGTAAAATAAAAATTATTGCTCGTAATACTGCAACAACCACTCTGTCGGGAACTATTTGGGTAATCGACACGATATGGATGATTCAAAAGCTAGAATTGACCATGGAAAAAGGTAATTTACATATCTACGATCACTTCACGATTTTTCAAGAGTACGATAATTACGGGGACACCTTAAATGTGCTTCGAACTCAAAAATTAAGTTACGGTACCAAGTATAAAAATTCAGAATCGGAATGCACAACCTTTTCTCAATTCCAAGATTATAATTTCCAGCCAAATTTTCCAGCGAAATTCTTCAATAATGAACTTTCAATTACAGAGCGTGAAGCTTATAATAAAGACACGACATATTGGAACCAAAAACGGGGCGCAACTTTAACTGAAGAGGAAAGAGTATACATTCAAGTCAAAGACAGTATTGAGATTGCACACAACAAAAAAGAATATTTAGACTCGGTAGACCAAGTATTCAATAAGGTGACGGCTTTGAAAGTTCTTTGGTGGGGCGTAGATCACAGAAATCGAGAAAATAAAACACAATGGAGTATCAACTCTTTGGCTGCTTTCGCGCGACCTTTATACATAGCCGGTCCGAGACTTGCGCCAGGTTTTAACTATTTCAAGAAATGGAAAAATGAGAAATTCTTTGATGGTTATGGAGAGGTCACTTATGGATTATTGAATAAAGATGTAAAAGGTCAAATGAACGGAACGTATCGTTACGATCCTTTTCACTTTGGAAATATTTCCGTTCGATTTGAGCATGATTTTAACGTTCTAAGGAGTTTTGATGCCGTTACCCAAATTTATAAACGAAGTAATTTTATTGAGAAGACTTTCTTGAGTGTTAATCATTATCGAGAAATATTCAACGGTTTTTATTCAGAAATTGAATTAGAATTTTCAGAAAGACGCTCTGTTAATCAATATAAATTTGTCAAGCTACTCGACAATTCCATTCCCAACGAAGATCCAGAAAAGTTTAACACATACCAAGCCATGTTGGGGAAATTTTCTCTGTATTACATCCCAGGACAAAAGTACATGCGCGAGCCCAATCGAAAAGTTCGTTTAGGTTCAAAATGGCCAACTTTTTATGCTACTTATGAGCGTGGAATCCCAAAGATTTTCGGAAGTGATATCAATCATGAATATGTTCTGGTGGGTTTGCTGCAAACGTTTAAAATAGGAACACTAGGAACGTCCAGTTATCATCTTAAAACAGGAAAATTTCTTTCTTCGAAGGCACTTTATGACGCAGACTTTAAATTTCATCGGCGAAGTGACCCTTTCTGGTTTTCGAATCCATTATATTCTTTTCAAGATTTGGATAGTTCGCTGCCGTCAAGAGATATTTTCTACGAAGGGCACATCGTTCATCACGATAATGGTGCGATTCTCAACAAAATTCCATTCATGAAAAAGACTGGAATAGGATTAGTTATAGGCGCAGGAATACTATATGTTAAGGAGTTTGAATGGTTGCATTACGAGATGCTCGCTGGATTGGAACGCAATTTTAAATTTTCAAAACGAAAGTTACGAATAGGAGTTTACGGAGCCTTATCGGATGGAAATCATATAGGCCCACAGGCTACCTGGAAAATTTCCTTTGCAGTTTTGAATTTGAGAGATATGAAATATAATTTTTAAAAAGCGATAACCAAGCTTTTAAAATCTTGATTTACTGATACCCAGTATTCCATTTTATTTAGCATTAAATTTCATTTATTATACAATTACTTTCATCTGAACTACAACTATTTTCCACAAACAATTACCTTTGTAGAAAGCACGAAATCCATGTACGGAAAAATCAAGAATCATATAGCAGAAGAATTAAAAGCCATTGAAGAAGGCGGGATTTATAAACGAGAACGAATAATAACAACACCACAAGGCGCAAATGTACAAGTTAGCTCCGGCGAAAATGTAGTTATTATGTGTGCGAACAACTATCTTGGTTTATCTTCACATCCTGAAGTAATAAAGGCAGCAAAGGATACACTTGACTCACATGGTTTCGGTATGTCGTCCGTACGATTTATTTGTGGAACACAGGACATTCATAAAGAGCTAGAGGAAAAAATCGCCAATTTCTATGGAACGGAAGATACGATTTTGTATGCAGCAGCATTTGACGCAAATGGAGGTCTATTCGAGCCGCTTTTCGGTGCGGAAGATGCAATTATTTCTGACGAATTGAACCATGCATCTATTATAGACGGGGTTCGTTTGTGTAAAGCGCAACGTTACCGCTACAAACATTCTGACATGGCAGATTTAGAAGAGCAATTGAAAGCTGCTCAGGCTCAACGACACAGAATTATCGTTACGGATGGTGTCTTTTCTATGGACGGTGACATTGCTAAAATGAATGAAATTTGTGATTTAGCGGATAAATACGATGCCTTAGTGATGACGGATGAATGTCATTCTGCAGGTTTCATAGGAAAGACAGGCAGAGGTGTTCCAGAATACCATAATTGTTCAGAGAGGGTGGACATAATAACAGGAACTTTAGGTAAAGCCTTAGGCGGTGCAATGGGTGGTTATACAACTGGTCCCAAAGAAGTGATTGACATTTTACGTCAACGTTCTAGACCCTATTTGTTTTCAAATTCTTTAGCGCCAAGTATTGTTGGAGCTTCAATTAAGGTGTTTGAAATATTGAGCTCAACGACAGAACTGCGAGACGTACTAGAAGAGAATACGAATTACTTCAGAAAAGCCATCTTGGATGCTGGTTTCGACATCAAACCAGGAGATTCTCCTATTGTCCCTATTATGCTCTACGATGCGGCATTGTCTCAAAAATTTGCTGATTTGTTGTTAAAGGAAGGCGTTTATGCAATCGGCTTTTTCTATCCAGTTGTCGCAAAAGGCGCCGCTCGAATTCGAACACAGATTTCTGCTGCTCATACTAAAGCTGATTTAGACAAGGCCATTGCTGCGTTTATTAAAGTAGGAAAAGAATTGGACGTGATAAGTTAAACTGCCTCAATTCTTAATTTCTGTTAGTTTTATGAAATATTGTTTTATTTGCAATATTTATAATCGGTATCTTTACGAACGCTTTATGGCAAACAACAGATTTATCTTTTTATGCGTTTTCGTCGGACTTCTTGCTTTGTCGGCTGTTCAATTTTTCATCTTGGAAGTGGAAGACTTGACCAGTGTTAGCGCTATTGAAGAGCAGCAGGAGACACTTTCTACTGTTATTGGCGTTCAAGCATTAGATTTTGAAGGGCCAAGATTTCATTTGTTCACAGATTGTCCTTTTGAGCACGGGCGAAGAAAATATAGTATTTTACAGATAGACAAGAATTATCCACCCATTTATCTCCCGGTCCCTTATTCACCTCCAAAATTGAGTTAATTATTAAAAACTTTGTTTTTTTTGATAATCTTAAATTATTTAGATGAAAAATTTATTTAAGACTTGGAAACAGGATTTACCCGCCAGTTTTGTCGTCTTTTTTGTAGCCTTACCGCTATGTTTGGGTATTGGCTTGTCTTCTACCACAGTTGCTGGACATGAGGAATTTCAAAATATTATTTCAGGAGTCATTGCTGGAGTTATTGGGGGCATAGTAGTTGGTTTTTTATCCGGCTCTCGACTAGGCGTTTCTGGCCCTGGAGCGGGATTAATAACAATCGTTTCGGCGGCATTATTAACGATGGGTTCTTACGAATCATTTCTTGTTGCCGTTATTTTATCAGGATTAATTCAGTTTATAGCTGGTTTACTTGGCGCAGGAGTTATCGGAAATTACTTTCCAAACTCTGTTATCAAAGGAATGTTGGCGGGGATTGGTATTACACTTATTTTGAAAGAAATTCCG
>JBDNIA010000208.1:0-4082 GCA_041688525.1 Crocinitomicaceae bacterium
CAAAGATTACGAAGGAATTGTTCTAAGAAATGAAATCAAAGGTTTTGAAATAATCAGCGAAACAGAAAACGAAGTAATCGTTCGATCAGGTGCTGGAGAATCGTGGCATGAATTCGTGATGAAATGTTTGGAAAACAATTTGGCAGGAATTGAAAATTTATCGCTGATTCCTGGCAGTGTTGGCGCTAGCCCAATGCAGAATATTGGTGCGTATGGTGTAGAGGTAAAAGATGTTTTTCACAGCTTAGAAGCTTTACAAATCGATTCAAGTATAATCCTTTCCTTTGACAAAACAGCATGTGAATTCGGTTATCGTGAGAGTGTTTTTAAACGAAAACTGAAAGATCAATACGTAATCACAAGTGTTGAATTCCGACTTCAAAAAGAAGCAAATGTAAATACTTCTTACGGCGCAATAAATGACGAATTGGAAGCAAAAGGTATTTCAAATCCAACGATTCGCGACGTCAGTAATGCCGTAATCGCCATTCGTCAATCGAAATTACCCGACCCAAAAGAAATTGGAAATGCCGGAAGTTTCTTTAAAAACCCCGTTATTGAAAAATCACATGCTGAAAAAATATTATTGGAATATCCAGACATGCCTAATTATCCTGATAGAACTAGCCCCAATCTAACAAAATTGGCAGCAGGTTGGCTAATCGAAAAAGCAGGTTTCAAAGGGAAACGAATTGAAAATTACGGTGTTCATGCGAAACAAGCGTTAGTCCTTGTTAATTACGGAGGATGCACAGGGAAAAATATTTACGATCTTTCAACCGAAATTCTTGCAACGATAAAAGAGAAATTTGGCGTTGAATTGGAACGCGAAGTGAATATGATTTGAATGGATTTGGGACTTTAGGACAAAAGCCACTTATTTTTTACTAAAGGTTCATTCAATTAAAAATATAGCCTCTTCATAATTATTAATGCCAGCGCAAAACATTTGTTTTACTGTAGCTCGTTTTACATCACTCCATGATTTTAAATAATAAACAATTGACATTTCTGGAGATTTTCCGTACATTATAGGATAAGAACTGTAGGAAACATTTGTTGCTGTATCCAATGTTTGACTATTGAAAGGTCCTGCAAGTTTTATATCTGGAGTATTGGACGCAACATTATTCCAATCACCAAAAACTAAAGTATCATTTGAGGTGTATGTTTTATTAGCTTGTAATTTTATAACAAAATTTACCGTTCCATTCAAATTCACTTCACCAATATCCAAATTTTCATTCTCACCAATCGGGATAAATGTCATTACACTATAAGGAGCGTATAGTATTCCCCAATTTCCGTTTTTTCTATATTTTATCTCGAAATAGCCATTTTCATCTGTGTAAAAATCATTATTTCCATTAATGTCCACACAAAATTTATCACTAAATGAATTATCTCCGCTCAATTTAATCAACTTCGAGGCATAGGGAGTAGTGCAATTTTCCATAAGTCTACCTTTTAGGGTATGATATTTAGCAGAGCTCTTCTTACAATTGACACCCAAAAGTGCTATTGGCAATATGAGAATTAGATATATTTTTAGATTTTTCATGATACTAATCAATAGTTATTATTGCTTCTGAAAAAGTACTTGAACAAAATAAGGCATTCAAAGTAGCCCATGATAAACCAGGTGGATTTGACGATAGGTAGAATGCAAAGTCAAATTTAATAGGTGATGCGTAATTTATTGGATAAGACGAATAACCTTCATTTAACACGGTATCTATAAGTCCAGATTGAAAAGGACCAGGTACTCTTAATTCAGAAAACGCAGACGCACCATTAAAATCACGAAGAATTAAGGTGTCATTTTCGGTATAAGGATTATTGGCTTGCAACTTAATTACAAAATTAAACGTACCTCCCAAATTAACCTCACCAATATCCAACACTTTATTTGAAATGGGTATAAACTTCATAACTGCAATAGGAGCAAACAAAGTGCCTGCTGAGCCGTTAGGTTTGTAAATTATCTCAAAATAGCCATTTTCATCGGTGTACCATTTGTCTTCACCATTCTTACCCACCGAAAATTCGGGTGTAAAACTATTGTCACCCTTTAATTGAATGGACTTGTTAGCGTATGGTGTAGTGCAGTTTACCATAAGTCTACCTTTTAGGGTATGATATTTATCAGATGAGTTGTTTGTAACACTCTTCTTACAATTGACACCCAAAAGTACCATGGGCAATATGAGAATTAGATATATTTTTAGTTTTTTCATGATTTCTAATTTATTGGATGATTAATTTTTGTATTAAACGCTGATTTCCATTACTTACTATCACAAAATACATTCCAGAATGAAAGTTGCTCAAATCAATGGTAATGGAATTTAGTTTCTCTTGTGAAGCAACTAATTGACTATTGAGAATTTTTCCTTTGGCATCAACTATTTCTATGCTTTGTTGCTTACTATTTTCTGTAAACTCATAAGCACAAACCACCAATGTTCCATTGGATGGGTTCGGATACAAGGCAAGTGAATTGCCATTATCTGATGGTGAACGTGTTGTTGGTTCACTATATGAAAGTGGGCGCTTCACGCTAAAGTCTTGCACGCATATATCCATTTGCGTCTCCAAATCGCTCCACAACCCATTTTGTAAAGGATTGGTAAATGAAAAGCCAATACCGGAAGGTGATGCGCTTTGGTTGTGAAAAAACTTAGCACTTGCCTGAGGTGTCATAGCGAAACTTTTCTGTTTGGAATAAATGCCTTGAACAGTAAGAGGTGACCCTCCTGTTGTATAAAAATAATATGGATTTCGCTCATTTACTCGTACATCAAACTGCGCTTGAAAAACTGCGGGTCTGTTTAGGGTAAAGTTTTCAATGTACATTTCTTCATCTCCAATTTCAATATTGAGCAATCCTCTTTTCACATCGCACTGACTTTGGTTAGCTGCATCGTAATAGGCATACCGCTCGTTGTTGTTTGGAGAACAATTAACCGCGTTTAAACCTGTAATATTGAATGCACCTTCGTCTCGATAATCACAGTGCATTTGGTTTCTACCATCAGCATAACCGAGTATTACATCAAAGGGTGTTCTGGACAATTTGGTATTAATATTTTCGGCCTGTATGTTGTGGTTCAGCACTAAATTGAGCCCTTTGCCATAGTCGAGAGAAGACTGAAGTGGAACGAAACCAAAAGCAATATTTTTGTTTCCTAGAGTATATCTCAAATACCCACCTGCTCCAACGCAGTATGGCCTTACATTAAGTGCTGTTTCTGTATCATTGAGTAGTTTAATCGCTATGACACTTATTTTCACTTTAAACCATGATAGTTGAATTATCGGTAAGTATAAATCTAAATTCGTCTTGTATATATTTCCATTTCCACTCGGGTTGGTGCGAAGTGTAAATTCGCCTTTTAAAAGTGGAATGGTCTTACCAAAAATTTTGTAAGTGAGATTCGTCAAATACTGCAATAATATATCATTTGGCGTTCTTATGCTTCCCGTCAAGTTGACACGTTGACCTTCACCATTTATAGCTCCACTGGACAAAGCCATAAGTTTGGCAAATTTTGGGTAGTTACCCATTTGGCTTAACTGATTAAAGAAGTTATTGTGATAAACAGAAGGCAAATAAGCTGATACGTTAGACGAAGGTGATACTTTACCGTCTAAGTGATAGAGTAACATTTGTTTTGCCGCTTGACTTCCGAGAGCAAGATTCGTCACGTTTGTAAAAAGTATTGATCCAGGCAAAAAAGCATTTAGTATTTTAGCATATGCCACTTGTAGACTTAATGGAATATTTGCGCCTTGATGGGGCGAATCATTTGTAATTAACTCTCTTGTTTTGTGCATCAATGGGATCAAATTTTCTTTTCTGTGCTCATTACCCAAATTGTACGTGTTTGGATTTAAACCTAGATAAATTGCATTGCTTAGAACATTATCTTCTACAAAAAAGTCTGTAAAATCACCGTTTTTATATTTGCCCGTCTCCATAAATGTGAGGGTGTAACGGGCAACCAAACCACCCATACTTTCTCCTATAATCACAAATTGCTCGTCACTAAAAGAATAATCATTTTTTAATTTTTCAATTA
>JBDNIA010000209.1:0-3410 GCA_041688525.1 Crocinitomicaceae bacterium
ATGAAAAGTGAACGTTTCCGAATTGCCGATAAATTTAGATCCGAAGGTCAAGGAGAAGCTTCGCGGATTAATGGTGAGAAGGAGCGAAAGCTTAAAAATATCCAATCGCTTGCATTTAAGGATGCTGAGATTATTAAAGGGAAGGCAGATGCAACCGCGGCCTCTATTTATGCAAAAGCTTATAATAAGTCGAGTCAATCGAAAAGTCTTTATGGCTTTCTTAAATCCATGGAAACATTTGAGAATACTTTTAATGGAAAAACATCCATTTTCATTTCAACAGATAGTGAATTATATAAATATTTAAAAAGGATGGATTGATGTTTTGTAAAAAAAATGAAATGTCATTTAACGCTAAATTATATTCGTTTGGGAGAACTTATCTCTTCTGGGTAGATATAATTCTTTGATTCAAGCAGACTTATCTTAGATAGATTTTGTATGAAAAGGTGGGTTGATAAATGCCATGCTGTATTTGGTTATTATGCAATATTATCCGTGATACCGGCTGATGAACAACTTTTACTGCCATTACAATTAATATGAGCATTGGTTTTTTATTTGTTGTTTCCTAAAAGGTGGAGAATTGAAAGAGGAAGATATCAAAAACACGAAACAAAAAATATTTAACATGAGTTGATGGAACGATTTTATAAAAATTGCGCGAAATAAAAATATTTAAAATACTCTCAATATCTTCCTTTATCCTTATAACTATTCAGAAGTTTCAAGTTTTTTTTGGAATGACGTCGAGCCGATTATAGTCAACTCATAAGTTTCATTCTCTCCATTAGGCATCTTATCCAGTTAACTAATATTTGAAATATTTTAAAATAAATTATTAAAAACGAACAGTACAAAATAGATTATATTATGGAACAAAAAGAAATTTTTAAAATGGAAGCAGAATCTAATGCTAAACATCTACAGTCGAAACTTAACGAGGCGGAGGCTGAAGCACTTGAAGGAATTGCCCTGTCCGAGCAAAAAATCAACTCACTCAACATAGAGGTTGAAACATGCCAGAATAAGCGAGAAATATTAAAACAAAGTCTTCAACGGCTAAAGGATGCTGATGATTCTTCTTGGAAACAAGCTTGTAAAGAGTTTATCGAATCAATTGAAAAACTGGAAGATAAAGGGATATTCAAGACTAAAACGGAAGAATGGTTTAATACTATTCGGAATATAGCTGGTGATCTCAAAGAGGGTATAAAAGAAAAAGCTGCGAAATGGTAATTCAACTACTGTTCTTGGAAAAAAAAGTCTCCCCTTTGTTAGTTCCAAAAAGAGAGAAACCCATAACAAGGCCACAAAAGCCAATTGTAAAACCCCTGGAGAGGCCTACTCAACTTCCCCCAGAAGAAGCCAATATCTCCTCCAGCGGAACCATTAACGAGACCCTCACCCAAAAAGCCAATAAAAACGCCAAAAACGCCGAGGTGATATTGATTAAAATCAATAACTCTAATTGAGCTTTATCATCTTAGTCCGTCTAATTATGAAGCAACTTTGTTGAGTAATACGTTTAATTAAAAAAAATAAAAACATGAAAAATTTAAAAAGAATAATCCTAATGTGTTCAATGCTTCAAGTCATTGCCTGTAGTGCTCAAGAAAATGAAACCACAACAAAGGAAGAAGTTAAAGAGGAAGTCAATGAAACGGTGGAAACCGTAAAAGCATACACCATAGAAGAGAAAGACGAATTACTTGAACAATTTGAAGCAAAACGAGATCAAACTAAAACTCAAATTGATGAAATGCGGATGAAGCTGGATAGTATTAAAAAAAATAATATGCAAGCGGCAAAAGAAAAGGTAAATGACCTCGAACGCAGACAAGAAAAATTTGAGAAAAAAATAGAAGAATTACAGACTTCATCAGAAGAAGCATATAATAATCTTAAAGCAGGCATAGATAGCGCAATGACTGAACTGGAAAAAGCCATTGAAAAAGCGAATAAAGAATTCTACAAGGACTGAAAAATAGACAAGTAAAAACGCAAAATTTGTTGTGTTCATTTTTTAGCATAGAATTACATGACTCTTGTAGATTTTGATTTGCTGAATAAATATAGAGTAATCTTAATTAAAAGAGCTCTCGAATTTGGTTGACGAGTTAAAAGTAAAAAGTCAGTTAAGCTAAAAGTCATTTTCCAGCATACGACGATAATAATCGGAACCATTACATTAATATTTGAAAAGTATGAAACGAAGTTTAAAAGAATTCACCGGCTATACAATCAATACAAAAGGTGGCGGCAAAGGGAATGTCAAAGATTTCTTGTTTGACGAAGATCGCTGGATGGTAAGATATCTCGGAGCGGATTTAGGTTTGATCTTTTCTGGAAAAACAGTATTGATTCCCAAAAGGTTCGTAAAAAAGCCAAATTGGTTAAATCAAAGTTTTACGGTTGATGTAGATAAAATTGATGCCGAAAATTTTCCTGAATTGTCCGAAAAGTTACCAATATCCAGAAAGTATGAACAAGAGATAAATAAGCATTTCAAAACTACTGATTATTGGACAGATGCATATAATTACATCGCTCCTGTTGGCGCTCCTGGAATTACTTATCCACCAAGACCTATAAGAGTGCCTTCTATTAGAGTTAATGAAAAAAAGTTAAATACAAATTTGAGAAGTTTTGAGGAGATTAAAGGTTATCATATACATGCATTAGACGGAAAAATCGGTCACATTGTTGACATAATTGTTGATGATACGGATTGGCAAATCGTCTATTTAGTAATAGATACGAGTAACTGGCTTCCGTGGAGTAAAAAGGTTTTAATAGGTGCCCATATGTTGGATGAAATTAGTTATGAGCAAAATGAAATAAAAATTAATCTTCGAATTAATGCCATTAAATCAGCTCCTGAGTTCGATTCCTCTGAACCGATAAATGAAGAATACGAAAAACGACTATATGATTACTATGGTCGGCCTCTGATGCATTGAATCCATAGCTAATCAATGGATTAAAGGATTAATTTAATACAGTTACAATGAACAAACCATCAACAACATATTCGTTTTTTGATAAAAAAGAATTTCATCAACTTGCCGATAAACAGGAAACAGGCTGTGTTTCTATTTATATGCCCACGCAAAGGGCAGGGAAAGAAGTGGATGAAGGGCAAGGTCAATTAATACTGAAAAATTGTTTGCAAGAAATATCGGCTCAATTAAGTGAACAGAAACATAGCGAAGCTGAGGTTGAAGAACTACTCAGACCTGCGAAATTGCTTTTGGACGATGTTCATTTTTGGAGAAATCAGTCCGACGGTCTTGCTATTTTTCTTTGCAAAGGAGAGATGCAAAATTATACCTTGCCTCTCCAGTTTAAAACATACACGTACATAAGTAATCATTTTTATCTGAAACCACTTATCCCATTTTTCAATG
>JBDNIA010000210.1:0-5317 GCA_041688525.1 Crocinitomicaceae bacterium
AAACCGATATGAATTTCCCGAAAATGTTACACCCGTTATTTCTATTGTAGAGAGCGATGGAGTAATTTATGCATTTTATCAAAATGGTCAAATCCTAGCATTAAGTGAAAATGGAGAAGTGATAAAATACCAGCTAAAAGAAGGACACCTCTACACCAAATTAATAATCCTATATAGTGGTTTTGTTGCATCTCATGAATCCGGTGCGGAACTATTTAATTTGGCTAAACAACAGATTGTTTATACCAAATCATTAAATATTGATAATGATGCTATCGAAAGTATGTGCGTTTACAAGGATAATTTATTTTTAGGAACAGGGAATAGCGGACTCTACATTTACAATAAAAGAGAAGGCCTGAAAAAAATCATATTGGGGGATGAATTAGATGACGCAAATATCAAAGCTATTTGCTCTGATAAATTAAGTTCTATTTGGATTTCAGCCTATAACCAGGGTGTATTTGAATTAAAAAGAAATACAGAAACGGGTAAATATTATAGAAAATCCTCATTGGATAGAAGCAAAGGTCTACCAAGCGAATATATAACAGATATTTTTATTGATAGGGAATCGAATATGTGGCTCGGGAGTTACGGCCAAGGTCTGATTAAATTAAACAGTAATTTTTTGGTACAATATCATCTAAAGAAATTCGGACTAGGAAGTTATATTTATAGTATTACCGGGAATTCTAAACAATATTGTGGAATGGATAATGGTCTCGTGATCATTGATAATGACAATGACACAATTTATCCTTGGGCTTTAAATAAACAATTGCCCAAAGATAAAATTAGAGCAGTAGCATATCACAAACAGAGTAAAACACTATACATAGGAACAAAATCAAACGGTATATATTATGCGAAAAATGGGGATAGTAAATTGTCAAAACTCATTCTATCAGCAGATAATCTTTCAAAAGCAGTAAGGCATTTAAATATTCTTAATAATAAAATGTATGTGAGTACTTTGAACGGACTTTATCAAGTTAACCTAGAAACAGGGGTGTGTCGTTCTTTTAAAGCCTCAGATGGTTTGCCCCACAATACAATTAATTCAACTTTTCAGACTAGAGATGGGAAAATATTAATCGCAACGGTATCCTCAGGACTTTTTTACTTGCAAGACAATAAGATAAAAGAGATTGTTACGAGCGAATCTTTTGGAATGTTGGAAATTATGGCATTTGTTGAAGATCGAAAAGGAGGACTTTGGATGGCTACTAATGGTCAAGGATTATTGCATTTTAGTGACAATAAACTAACCCAATTAAATAAAGATGACGGACTTTTCTCTGACTTTGTTTATCAATTATCACTCGACAAGAAAAATACGATTTGGTGCGGACATAATGGCGGACTTTCTCGCGTTAATATGAACGGGAAAGTTATTCAGCGATATGATAAAAAGAATAAAATTCAAATGGATTTTTCACTGAACGCCACAAATACAGACGATTACAATAATATTTGGTTTGGAACAAGTGAAGGAGTTTTAAAATTTTCTCTTTTCCATGATAAATATAGCGCCTTGCAAATCAGGCCAGTTATACTCTCCGTTTACATTAACGATAACCAAGTTGATCAATCTTCTAAAATTTTTCTACCTTCTTACAAGAATAAGTTAAGAATAAATTTCAGAGCAATCTCCTTAGCGAACCCCGAAGAGGTTTTTTATCAGTACAGAATAAAGGATGTTGACAATAAATGGTCGCAACCTTCATTACAAAATTTTGCAGAATTCGCTCATTTAACGGATGATGAATATATTCTTGAGGTTCGTTCGAGAATAGGCAAGGGCGAGTGGACAAAACCATTTCAAATTGCTGAAATTTCTGTTGAAAAGCCTGTTTGGAAAGATTCTTGGTTTTTACTTTTAGTTTTTGCTGCCATTATTGGTTTTGTTGCACTAGTTGTGAGCTATAGAACGAAGGCTTTACAGCGTCAAAAAGATGAATTAGAGGTGAAGCTGGCTATTCGAACAAAAGAAATTGAAAGACAGAAAAACCAAATAAAAGCTCAATTTACGGAAACACAGGACAGTATAAATTATGCAGTACGTATTCAAAAATCATTATTGCCTGATGAACTGAGTTTGAAGGAAATATTATCCGATTCTTTTTTATACATTCAACCAAAAGACAAGGTAAGTGGAGATTTTTATTACTTTGAAAAATTTGAGAATAGAGTGATTATTTCTGCAGCAGATGCTACTGGTCACGGCGTGCCAGGAGCTTTCATAAGTTTGATCGGTTTTGTATCACTCAAAGAAATCGTTAACCGAAAGGGAGTTACTAACCCGGCACTTATGTTGACAGCACTCGATAGTGAAATAAACAGATCTTTACATCAATACAATGGCCCGGACGACGGCAAGGATGGTATGGATATGGCTATTTGTGAAATCGATTTACTTTCCCTGAAAATAAAAATGGCCTCTGCTCTTCGTCCTATTTGGATCTTCCGTAAAGGAGTTTTTGAGAAAATCAGATCATCTAAATCTACAATTGGTGGCGGAATGAATGGTAAATTAGCTCCTGCTAAAGAATTTGATTTAGAGGAACGACAACTGGAAAAAGGAGATACTATTTATATGTTTTCAGATGGATACGTTGATCAATTTGGTTCTAAATTGAACAAAAAACTGTTGACGAAAAGATTTTTAAATCTGATTCAAGAAAATAATCATCGCCCTATGGATGAACAAGGAGAAATTATAGCTAAATATTTGAACGACTGGAAAGGAGATTTTGATCAAACTGATGATATTCTTGTCATTGGAATACGCGTTTAACGGACTAATTAAAAATGAGAATAACATTTTCCTTTCGCTTTTTTTAATCTTGAAAATCAAGTGCGCATAACTTTCAGGAATCAAAACTTCTATATTTTTATCAGTTTATAATTGATGAATAGTCCATTTAATAACTTCTACGTTAACAACAAAAAAGCATTTTACAAAGCGTAATGTTTTCTTAGGATTAAGATCAAGCTATGCTTAATGAAATTAATTGAATGAATAATGGACACCGTTTAGAATGTCCATTATTCATTTTATATAGATTTTTTATCAAAAAGAGTAGGGCACGCAGTGTAAGCAAAACACGTTGCAAAAACCTCACACTATTTATCTGCTCTAGTTTAAGTACAAAATAGCGGCTTTTTGTTAAATTATTTAAGCTTTAAACAATGGTCGACTTGACATTAACTTATTCACCTCTGATTTTACCGAAGCAATTACAATGTCATTGTTGATATCAGATAAAACTCTATCAATCAGTTCAACAATCTTCGGGATTTCATTTGCTTCAATTCCTCTGGTTGTAATAGCTGGAGTTCCTAGGCGTATTCCTGAAGTAACAAAAGGGGATTCTGTATCAAAAGGAACCATATTTTTGTTAACGGTAATATCGGCTAAAACTAATCTATTTTCAGCGTCTTTTCCTGTCACACTCTTGGATCTTAAGTCGATTAGCATAGAATGATTATCCGTTCCTTTCGAAACAACACCATAACCGCGTTTTACAAATTCATCTGCCATTATTCGCGCATTTTCAACTACGCGTTTCATGTAATGTTTGTACGAGTCGTCAAGAGCTTCACCGAAAGCGACTGCTTTGGCTGCTATTACATGCTCCAAAGGTCCTCCTTGAGTACCTGGAAAAACAGCGGCATCTAATAGAGCACCCATAGATTTTAGGTTACCGTTGTTCCATTTCAATCCAAATGGATTTTCGAAGTTGTGACGCATCATGATTATTCCACCTCTCGGCCCACGGAGAGTTTTGTGTGTTGTAGAAGTTATAATATGACAATGCTCAAGAGGATCTTTCAAAATTCCAGCAGCGATTAGACCCGCCGGGTGAGAGATATCTGCTAATACTAATGCGCCAACTTCATCCGCAATTTTTCGAATTCGTTCATAATCCCAGTCGCGACTGTAAGCCGAAGCACCGCAAATTATCATTTTGGGTTTTACAGTTCTAGCTTGACTTTCCAGTTGGTCATAGTCTACATAGCCTGTATCTTTGCTTACACCATAAAAATGCGGATCATATATTTTTCCAGAGAAGTTAACGCTAGATCCATGCGTTAAATGTCCACCGTGGGATAGGTCAAAACCCAATATTTTATCTCCTGGATTTAAGCAAGCAAGAAAAACGGCAGCATTTGCTTGAGCTCCTGAGTGTGGTTGCACGTTTGCCCAAGTGGCGTTGAATAACTGGCATAAACGATCAATAGCTAGTTGTTCTACTTTGTCAACGACTTCACAACCTCCATAGTATCTTTTACCAGGCAAACCTTCAGCGTATTTGTTCGTCAATACACTTCCCATTGCCTCCATAACGTCATTACTGACAAAATTTTCTGACGCTATTAACTCAATTCCATTTAATTGTCTGTGTTTCTCCTCTTCAATTAAATCAAAAATTTTTTTATCTCTGTTCATCTGTGTGTTTACTATATGTTGTTTTTGGTGTACTGATTTTTCAATATTTCTCTCAAGCCATCAGCCAATTTTGTAGTTGGCTTGTAGCCTGTTAGTTTTTCTAATTTATGAGAACTTCCAATACGTCTGCCGACTTCGTAGTCATACCGTTTTTTTGGAGCCTCAATGTATTTAATTTCTGAGCTAGAATTCGTGATTTCTTTAATCATTTGTGCCACTTTTTTGATGTCATATTCCTCCTCATTAGCAATATTAATAATTTCACATCCATCAAGTTCCATGCAGCGAACGACCGCTTCAATTGTATCATCAATATAGGTGAAATCACGTGTTTGCTCGCCAGATCCAAATACAGAAATAGGTAATTTATCAAGAGCTTGCTCAAAGAAAAGTGGAATGACCATACGATTATCCTGTCGCATTCCGTACACATTGAAGAAACGCAAAGAGATCGTATTCAAACCTTTTTCTTGATGATGTGATGCTAGATATATTTCATTGTATCGCTTTGCCATGGCGTAACTTGTTTTCGGATCCACAAGAACTTCTTCTGATAATGACTTTTCAAAGATAGAATGTCCATAAATACCGCTAGTGCTGGCATACATAACCTTTTTGACATTGTTCATTTCGGCGGCAGTAACTACGCTTCTGGTACCAATAATCTCTACATCCATTGTTTCTGCCGGATTGTCAGCAACTATATCAACGCCTAAAACGGCGGCCATATGGATAATTATATCGCAGTTTGTTGAAGCCCGAACAACCAGATCTAGGTCGCGAACATCACCTTTTATAAATTCAATTTTATCGAATGTCGCTTTGGCTAATTTATTTCCTCTTAAAAGGGAATCTAAAACT
>JBDNIA010000211.1:0-1739 GCA_041688525.1 Crocinitomicaceae bacterium
CGACTGCATCAGAGTAGTTTTTCCACAATGTATCAGGCATTGCAGGGGCTAAACTATTGTAACGAGATAATGTTTCATTATCATACTTTCTCAATATTTGAGGTAAAATATCTTTTAAGTTGCAAGTCACTGCAGTGTTGTTAATATTGGCACTTTGCTGTAGAATCAATGAGTTAAGTGGAAATGCTTGTAAACTATCAGTATAGCCATAATTAAATGCTATTTCTCCTGCAGGTACATTGGCCAAGGATATTTGTAAAGTAACAGTAGCTTGCTGTAGCATATTTCTATCAATAACGGTTGATGTGGATGGCACTTGAATGTTATAGATAATGGAATTCGTGCTGTTTTGACTATTTGAAGGGAAGTTTTGGAAAGTGTTATAAGCACCTCCTGAGTATACTGCGTATGGAATTTCAGAAACGATATCATCAATTCTCGAATCCACAACGTTAACTGGTTTAAACAACGGATTTGACATTTGTATATTATATATTAGTAATACACAAAATAAATTATGAATGTAATTATTATATTATTTACAAGCGAAGGTATTATATTAATATCGTTTACTAAACAGAAGCTTCAAGGTTGTGCTTGATCCAGTTGGCAATCTTAAAGGCACATATTGGCCATCCTTAAGTTGAAAACTAATTTGTAAATCTACATCTTGTATAGTTTGGTTGGGGAGCAAACTAACAAATCTATACTGTGCGGTTGGATTGTAAATCAGATATGGTTTAAATTGGAAGTTTGATGCTACAAGATCTGTAATCACTTTAAAACTACCGCTAGTTGATGAGCTGTTTATGATTGAACCATTTAAGTATAAACTAGGATTTGCTATTTGTGATGAGATGATTGGTAATGATGTCGATGTAAACACAATAGACATTACCGGATTCCACGATGCGACCGTTGTATATTCTTGTGTTATAGCACTCTGAAATGAACCATCAATATTAATAAGGTCATTATTTGCCAACTGGAATTGTTTACCTAAACTAGCATTAAATGATAGAACATTCATAGGCATAGAGTTAAACAACTGTGCCATTGCCTGATTAAAGAAGATATTAATCTTACTACTTTGATTTGTTCCATAAAATGCGGTGTCAATATTTATAGTTGCTACCAATGTACTTAAATCAAATGTCATAACTGGAGCTGTAGGAGCAATAATAACACCTCCTGATGCACATGCAGCAATTAATCCATTCGTTGCATTTGAAAAGGCCTTGTTAACAAGATAAATTAGGTAAGAATAGTTGTATACAAAGTAGTATGATGTTGAGTTATCTTGAACGTAATATGGCGGATTGCTAGATGGAGCAAGTGGAACACCTACTGAAAAATCTTGTGGTTCATATTCTATAAACTGTTGAAAATTATATGTGACACCAGAACCGATATCTGTGTAAGATAATGTAATGGAATAGATAGTAAGATTCACATCAGATTGATTTTGTTGAATAACAGGTATAAACACTGGAACGACTGTTGTATCTACAGTAAAGCGAATAATGGAAAGCTCGTATCCTGTGGTATTCTTAATTAACGGAATTGTACGAGAGTCTTTGTAGTTAACTATGACAGGTTGGTTACTGTTGGAACTAATGTTAGATATCAAAATATCTTAATAAATGTTATTTTCTGATTGATTGCTGTTCATGTATAATAGCTATATATAAATAAGTAAACAAAATAAATCTAGTCCTATCTTATAATAGATATTACGC
>JBDNIA010000025.1:0-5149 GCA_041688525.1 Crocinitomicaceae bacterium
TGCGTCGTATATTTTGTTTCAATAATATATTCCGCGACTGTATTATTCACGAATTTTCTACAACTTTCACATCGTGTACAATTTTGACCACGGTATCATGCGCTTTTTCAGTTTTGAGCATTTCCAGTAAACGCGAAAATAATAATTAACATTAAGATTCTCCTTTTCATATTTTTCCATTTTTTAAGAGAATCGATCCAAAGATCGTCAATTTTAATCGCGAGCGAATGTCAAATGATAGTTTGAACTGATCAAGTTTCAAAGATTCATCAGGAATTCTCAGGAAGGTTGAAAAGGTTCATTTGAAATGAAAGTTATGGAGGAATTAATGACTTTTATAACAAAAACGAAACGGCAAGAATCACCTTTCGGTTAGAATATGAATTGGAGTGATAATTTTTTACTTTTTGTCCAAAGAAACTAAAATGAGTTAACTTCGGTATAGATTTAAATTCTTGGTATCATTTTTGTTTTGGCTGTTTTTACATAAAAAAATAAATTATATTTGCTTTAAATTTTAAATTAAAACTTAATTATGAGAAAAACTATTACTTTATTAGTGAGTGTATTAATTTCAACTTTTATATTTGCTCAACCAGGCACACCAGTCGGACATTTAACTATTTTCTCGGAAGATGGTGATAAATTTACCTTAATTTTAAACGGGGAAGTTATTAATGATGTGCCACAAACTAATTTGAGGGTTGAAGACCTTAATCAACCTTATTATAGCGCTAAAATCAAATTTCAAAATAATTTGCTAATTGAGATTTCTAAAAATAATTTAATGCTTACTGACGTTAACGGTGTTTTTTCTGATGTTACCTATAAAATCAAAAAAGATAAAAATAACGAAACAAAAATGAAGTTAACTTATTTTTCTTCTATTGCTGTAAGACCTGATTTTATTCCCCCATCTCATGTGCATGTTATTCATTATGGTCAGCCAGTACCAGTGATGTCACCAGCTGGAGCTGTTGTTTCACAAACAACAACTACAACAACCACACAAAATGGCCAAACAATATCTCCGCCAATAGGAAGTCATGGCTCACAAACAACAACCACAACCACGCAAACGGACGGTGTAAATGTAGGTGTTGGTGTAAATCTAGGCGGTATAAATGTTGGGATTTCGATAAATGACAATATGGGTAATGGCTCTGTTACTCAAACTTCTACCACAACCACTACACATTCTGGGCAAACCACCAACACAGGCCATGTTGTTCAATCAGAGCCTGTTAGAGGTTGTGGAGGAGCTGTGTGTATGACTTCGAATAATTTTAACGCAGCACTAGAAACTATCAAACAGCAGAGTTTTGAAGATACTCGTTTAAAAACAGCCAAACAAGTAATTACAGCGAATTGTTTAAATGTAGATCAAATTATATTAATTGCTAATACATTTAGTTTTGAAGATAATAAGTTAGATTTTGCAAAATATGCGTATGCGTTTTGTAATGAACCAAGAAATTATTTCAAATTAAATGGAATTTTTTCTTTCAGTTCTAACGTTGATATTTTGTCAGATTATGTTCAGAGTAGACAATAATATTTTATAGACTATTCCAAAAAGACTATCTGTTTCAGATAGTCTTTTTTGTTATAAATCTGAAAAATGTATCATCATTTCCGAATTTAAAAAAATTTTCAATTTATCACTCTGTATATTCTGGAATACAACCTGTGATTTCTATAAAATACGAATTGCTTTTTTAAAAGGATTTGTTAGTTGCATTGCTCCTGTAAAGTTTACCTTAATTTCTTTATCAAATTTATTACTAGCATTTATTTCTAGTAAATTTGATTTTAATTCTATTCCTGCATTATTTATAATTATATTAACATCTTTACATTTACCAACACATAAATTAATATCTTCAACATTAGTAATGTCCAATCTTATAGGAATTAATCGGTTATCGAGTTGAGCAATTAAGTTAAGTATTTCAATATTAATGCCTGATATATATAATTTTGTGACCTCTCTTTTTAGAAGCTCATCAATAAAAGCCTTTCCAATTCCTCCATCTGCATTAAAGGTACCCACAGCCGAAAAATCACTTACGTGCATAAGCGACAGAGGAGTAATCGTTCCCAAGCCCAACGCTCCGGTGATACTACCTGCAGGTGAGTTGCCCATAAGTGATTTTTCGTCCGAAAATTTAATGCAAATTTATTGCTTGATCCTAACCAATTCGTAGCTGATAAGGCTATCAATTTGACAGCCCTTAATTTCTTTATCCTAAAGTTTTATTTCAATTCCAGTTTGCGTTTGATGTCTTTTTGAATCGCATCTTTATGCAAATAGATATTGATAGTTTTCAAGTTGAAATAGTTTTCAGAAACGTACAAATATCCTTTTGGATAATTACTTGTTCCCCAAGAGTTTTTGACCAACAAAAATCGAGTCCCGTTATCCTCTTTGTAGATGCCAACGATGTGCATTCCATGGTCGTCTGTTGTCGTTTTGTTATCATAACCCACTTGGCGTATTTCAGGAGTAACAATCAATTCTTTGACTGGTTGCGTAAACGCATTTGAAACTTTATCGGCACCACCGTCTGAGAAATTTTTGTTGTCTTTCCCGATAACATCAATCGTCGATGGATCTTCTGGAACAATACCCAAACCATTTTTGAAACTAAACCCTTTCTCAGAAACATCAGCACCCCAAGCTACTGTGTATCCTTCCTTCAAAGCATGTTCTACAACAGCCATCATATCTGGCAATGGAACATTATAACTTTCACCCCAAGCCCAGTTGTCAGGAATTTCCAACATACATTTTTTGTAATCTTCAAAATGCGTAAAAGACGTGATTGAAACATAATCGTCCATGTTCAATCCCAAAGAAGAAGCATACGATTTCGGTGTATATTTTTTTCCTTCGAACATAAATTCTTTCGGATCTGGACCTAAATAAGCATCTAAAATTCCATTAATTGCTGGTTTCCAATTTGTACTCATCGCTGTTCCTCGACTTCCATCTTTCGATTTCAAAACACCCGACATTGCACCATCAATAACGTTGAATAATTCTGAGTGATTGTGCACTTCTGCCCCATTTACTAATCCTGTATATATCGATTCTGGAACAATTCCATATTTACGAATAACATAGGGAATATCGTGAAAAGCTCCACCTTCAGAGAAGTTAATTTTCCCATCCATTCGCAAATATTTCTCTGCTTTACTTTCGTATGCTTTTCGAGCAATATACATTTCAGATAACAATGCTGGATTTTTATTGCCCATACGCATCAATTCTGATTCAAAGAAGGATAAAGCAGAGAAACTCCAACAAGTTCCAGTATATCCTTGACTTTGAACTGGCGTTGCATCTAGGTGTGCGATTTTTGTGAATTTATACGCTGAGTTGTCGCTGTATTTTATGGTTCCTAAGTTCCCAAATTGAGCGAATAAACTGCTAGAGAAAATAAGCGCAAGGCCTAATAATTGCTGTTTTTTCATAGTTTTTTTATAAACGTCTTGATTTTAAAATAAACAAAAGACATATCCAAGTTAATGTGGTATTCTTTGTAAGAATCGTAAATATACTGATTTTGAAAAGAGAAGGCTTACTACTTTAGTATCCAGCCTTTAAATCCAGCTGCTTCAGCACGTTTAGCAATTGATTCCATTTCAATCAAATTTCCAGAACCTCCAGCACTTACTCTTGTCAACCCTCCTTTGGTATCAACTATTCGCGCATTGAACCCTTTTGATTTTAACACGCCAACCATGGATTTTGCATTGTTCATAATAGAATAACATCCAACAATATATTGGGGCATTTGAGGGTATAATTCTTCTGTTTTGGCCGGTTTTTCGTTTACAACTTCATCTTGTCTCAAGGGCGCTAACTCTTCTTTAAATTGGCTGGTTCTAACTGGTTTAACTTTCTCTTTTAATCTTATTGGAAGGAAGAAATCATCGTCATATTTGTACGAGTAAATCTCCACTTCATTTGATAAAGTTTGAACCGATTCTGTTAATGTTTTTTCCTTTTTCTCAGCCTTGCTTTTTACTACAACCGGTCTTTCTTGGTAAACCCCTTCTTCAGAATGATACATTGGGTTAAAATCCTGAAAAGAAATCATTCCCGACTCCAACACGTTTGTTTTCATTGGAATCCAATACGTATAAAAAGCAAAGGGCAATAAGGCCGCCGCAACAGCATATTTCCAAATTGCACTGCGCACGATTGGTTCTTCGTTTAATACAATAACTTTCGCAGCTGTTTTAGGCACTTCAGCTGAAACTGGAATTTTTCTAGGTGAAAAATCTATTTTCTCTTCGACGACAGGAAGTGGCGCCACAATTTTTTCAGGACGATGCTGATATTCAACAATTTTTACCTCTTCTTCTGAAATGAAGTGAACTTTATTCAAACCATAAGCCTGAAGCAACAAATTGAAAAATCGATCTTGTTCAAAACTGATATTTCTTTCCGCATCCAAATACAAATGTCCAATTTTATCTATGCTTACACGCTTTCCTTCTTGCAGACTTACCTGCCATTGAGTCACTTGCTTGTTCAAATACTTTTCTGCCCCTTCATATCCCAGACCTCCTTCTTGAGACAAATAGGAAATAAGCAAACCGTCGTTATTTATCAACTGACGATTAAAAAGCACCGACTTTCTTGGAGGAAGCATAACGCCAGTGCGCACATCTATAACCGCGCTTGTCGATTGGGCTATAAATCCCCCGAATGCGGGAATAACAACGCAATTGTGGCGCAACAATAAGTTTACTATAGCTTCTTCTAAAATCATTTGAAACAAAGATAAAAAATTACTTTACCTTCTGCAAATTACGGCAATTAACACAATTAGTTACAAAAAAGGCAACACTTTTTCTACATCTGCTGGAACGTCAATGTTTGGTGTTTCAATATTGGTCCCTATTACGCGAATAGAATACCCATAATACAACCAGCGCAATTGTTCCAATGACTCAACTTGTTCCAAAAGAGATTTTTCAAGAGAGACCAATTCCGTTAATGTTTTTGAGCGATAGGCATAAAGTCCGATGTGTCGCATAAGCGAGAAATCGTTTTGAGCAACAGCATTTGCGTGATCTGTATTTGGAATGGCGCTTCTTGAGAAATACATGGCATCACTTTTGGCATTTAACACCA
>JBDNIA010000026.1:0-9032 GCA_041688525.1 Crocinitomicaceae bacterium
ATGTTTGGGTTGTAAATGCTCAAGACGTCATGATTATTGGACGCATGATGCGCACTGGTAAATTTGACACCTCTAAAATGGTAAATCTTACGGGTTCTTCTGCTAAAAATCGTAAATATTCTAGAACAATTATTGGAGCAGAGTTGTCTTCAATAGTAAAGGACAACATTGACGGTGAAAATGTAAGAATTATCAACGGCAATCCGTTAACAGGGGAGAGGGCTAATGTTAAAGGTTACTTAGGCTTCTACAACAATCAAATTACAATTTTGCCAGAAGGAAATGAATATAAGTTTTTTTTAACGAAAGGATGGTTAGGATTGGGTTTCGACAAATTTTCGAATTCTCGATTGTTTCCAACTTTTCTTACACCCAACAAGAAGTTTATTCTTGACACAAATACAAATGGCGAAGAACGGGGATTTGTTGTAACTGGTGAAATGGAAAAAGTCTTTCCATTTGATATTTTGCCAATGCAACTCGTAAAAGCGGCAATTACAGATGATATTGATGGCATGGAAAATTTAGGAATATACGAGGTAGCGCCAGAAGATTTTGCTCTTTGTGAATACGTATGTACCTCTAAAATAAATATTCAAGACAAAATTCGTCAAGCCCTGGATTTGATCCAAGAGGAGTGCATGTAACACTATAATCAATACGAAAGATGAAATTTCTAGAAAATTATTTACATAAAATGGAGCCTAACTTTGTCAAAGGTGGCAAGTGGGAGAAGTGGAATCCACTTTTTGAAACAATGGCGACCTTTGCGTTTACGCCAAAACTAGTTACAGAAAAGGGAGCGCACATCCGTGATGGTGTCGATTTGAAGAGAACAATGATAACTGTGGTTGTTGCTTTGTTGCCTTGTTTGTTATTTGGTATTTATAATACTGGTCATTGGGGGATGGTCGCAGAAGCAGGTTCGCGTGACTTGCCTTATTGGTCTGATATGAGCACAAAGTTTGGAATTGGCTTAGTTGCCGTCCTTCCAATTATTATTGTTTCTTATGCGGTGGGTCTTGGTATTGAGTTTTTGTTCGGGATGCTGCGAGGCCACTCTTTACATGAAGGTTTCTTGGTCTCAGGATTGTTAATTCCTTTGACAATGCCTGTTGATGTTCCGTTGTGGATGGTGGCAGTAGCAACTGTTTTCGCTGTGGTAATCGGCAAAGAAATATTTGGAGGAACAGGTATGAACATCGTTAACATTGCGCTCACGGCGCGAGCATTTTTGTTTTTTGCTTACCCCACTAGTATGTCTGGGGATAAAGTTTGGATGGCAGGAACAGAGGCGAATGTTGATGGATTTACGGGTTCAACAGCCCTAGGTGATTTAGCTTCTTTCATGAGCGACAAACCTGTTTTTGAAAATTTGGGAGCCTTTACCAATAACTATAGTCTTTCAGATTCTTTCTTGGGAATGATTCCTGGATCGATCGGTGAGACTTCTACATTTGCATGCTTAATAGGAGCTGCAATTCTGGTTGCCACAGGTGTCGGTTCACTAAGAATTATCGCTTCTTTCTTTGCTGGTGGTTTATTAATGGGGGGAATCCTCAATCTTATTGGTGGAAACGAATTTTTAGAATTACCAGCATATTATCACCTTGTAATCGGCAGCTTCGCCTTTGGTGCTGTTTTCATGGCAACTGATCCTGTTACTGCAGCACAAACCTCCGTTGGAAAAGTTTGGTACGGTCTTTTCGGTGGTGTTGTTGCTATAATGATTCGAGTATTAAATCCGGCATATCCAGAAGGAGTAATGTTGTCCATACTATTTATGAATATTATGGCTCCAATAATTGATCACTATGTCGTTCAAGGAAATATAAACAGAAGACTTAAACGATTAAAAACAGCATAATTATGGCACTCAATAAAGAAAGTGACGGATATACCTTCGGATTTGCAATTGTTTTAGTGGTAGTTGTCGGGACAGTATTGGCTCTCCTTTCCATGGGATTAAAAGACAAACAGGTTCAGAATGAAGAAGTGAAAAAGAAAATGGACATTCTGAAGGCCATGCTTCCGATAGAAGAAGGTAACAAAATTTCACGTAAAAATGCTGAGGAGACTTTTGGAAAATACATCAATGAAGACGATGCCTTGATTCTATCTGCCGACGGCAAAGTAATCGCCAATGGTAAGGAAGCTTTTAAAATTGATATCCAAAAGGATTTTAAAGATAAAACAATCAATAAACAAGATCGAAAATATCCCTTGTACGTTGGTAAAAAAGATGGCAATACGGTATATATCATGCCAGTTGTTGGGAAAGGTTTATGGGGCCCAATATGGGGAAATGTGAGTCTTGGTGATGATATGAACACTATTATTGGTGTTTCTTTTGGACACAAAGGTGAAACACCGGGTTTGGGAGCAGAAATCACGCAGCAGTTCTTTAAGGACAGATGGATTGATGAAACGATAGTAGATGAAAATGGCGATTACACCAAATTTGAAATCGTAAAAGATGGTTCTGGTGCAAAACCGAAAAAAATTGATGGTATTACAGGTGGCACAATTACTTCGAAAGGAGTAGAGGAAATGGCGAACAGAAGTTTGGCTGTTTATTCCACTTATTTTAAAACATTGAAATAACGAATTGAGTTATGAGTGAAGTAGTAGAAAAAATAAAAGCTCCGATTGAACCCTTGTTCTCCAAAAAGAACAGGAAACTAATCACAGATCCATTGACAGATAATAACCCTGTCACTGTTCAAGTTCTAGGAATATGCTCCGCATTAGCAATTACTGTACAAGTAATGCAAGGAGTTGTAATGGGATTGTCTGTAATTTTCGTAACCGTAATGGGTAACTTATTGATATCCGCTCTAAGAAACTACATTCCTTCTAAAATTAGAATTATTGTTCAATTAGTAATTGCGGCGTCTTTAGTCATAATTGTGAATGAAGTTCTCAAAGCTTTTATGCCTGACGTATCAGAAAAATTATCTGTATTCGTTGGATTGATTATTACAAACTGTATAATTATGGGACGTTTTGAGGCATTTGCTATGGCAAATAAACCTTGGCCATCTGTATTAGACGGATTTGGAAATGGTTTGGGTTACGCTGGCTTGTTAATTTTAGTAGCGGTATTCAGGGAATTATTTGGTTCAGGTTCATTATTAGGAATTCCAATTTTTGGAAGTCCAATCCCAACTGAGGGCAATCCATTAGGAACAGGTTTGTATGCCATGGGTTACATGAACAACAATATGATGATTTTGCCTCCAATGGCTTTGATTATTGTTGGGATTATTATATGGGTTCAACGTTCAAGAAATAAAACATTAATCGAAGCACATTAAAAGAAGTAAAAATGGAAAGTACATTAGATATTTTTGTAAAAGCCATATTCTCAGAGAATATGATTTTTGCCTATTTTTTAGGAATGTGTTCTTACCTGGCAGTTTCTAAAACGGTAAAAACGGCTGTAGGATTAGGTGCAGCTGTTATTTTCGTATTAGTTGTAACAGTTCCTGTCAATTACCTTCTTGAGAACTACCTTCTAAAGGATGGTGCTCTCGCATGGATGGGTCCCGAATATGCAACAATGGATTTAAGTTTCCTTTCGTTCATTATGTTCATCGCGGTTGTAGCTTCCATCGTTCAGTTGGTTGAGATGTTAGTAGAGAAATTTGCTCCGGCGCTCTACGGAGCTCTGGGAATCTTCTTGCCCTTGATTGCTGTAAACTGTTCTATTTTAGGTGGAGCTTTGTTCATGCAAGATCGTCAATATTCGACGATTCTTGACGCAACAGCGTTCTCCTTGGGTTCCGGAATAGGTTGGTTTATAGCTATAGTGGCCATTGCAGCCATTCGTGAAAAAATTAGATACTCAAATGTTCCAGCTCCATTGAGAGGATTAGGTATTACATTTATAATAACAGGTTTGATGGGTATCGCTTTCATGAGTTTCAGTGGAATTAAATACGGTAACGAGGAAGTAAAGCCTTCTGCACCAGTAGCGACAAGCCAAATTAAAAACGATTTAAACAAATAATTATGGGATTGACATTAGTAATAACAATTGTTGCATTCTTGTTCGTTGTATTGACCTTAACAGCAATGTTATTATTTGCTAAGGCTAAACTTTCTCCAAAGGGAAAAATTAAAATAACAATCAATAACGAGACAATTATCGAAGTTGACGGTGGTGGAACATTGCTTTCAACATTAGGAAATAACGGTATTTACTTGCCTTCCGCTTGCGGTGGAGGTGGAACTTGTGTGCAATGTAAATGTATCGTTGAATCTGGAGGAGGGGGAATCCTTCCAACGGAAGAACCACATTTTTCACGTAAGGAAATTGCTGCCCACTGGCGTCTAGGTTGCCAAGTGAAGGTTAAAGAAGACATGCATATCGAAGTTGAGGAAGGGGTTCTTGGTATTAAAGAATGGCAAGCTACAGTGGTTTCTAACTTCAACGTTGCAACTTATATCAAAGAATTCATAGTTGAGATTCCAGAAGATATGGATTATAAAGCAGGTGGATACATCCAAATTAAAATTCCGAAATGTATCGTAAAGTTTTCTGAAATGGATATTTCAGCTCATCCAGATGATCATCCGGGAGAACCGAACAAATTCGTTCAAGAGTGGGCGGACGGTCCTTTCCGTATGTTGGATTTGGTGATGAAAAATGATGAAGAAGTCGTTCGAGCTTATTCAATGGCTTCATACCCTGCCGAGGGTCGTCGTATTATGTTGAATGTACGTGTCGCTGCACCGCCGTTTGATAGAAACGCCAACCGCTGGATGAATGTAAATCCAGGGATAGCGTCTTCTTATATATTTAATTGTAAAGTGGGTGACGAAGTCCTTGTTTCGGGACCGTATGGAGAATTTTTCATTAATGAGTCGGATGCAGAAATGCTTTATGTTGGCGGTGGTGCCGGAATGGCACCAATGCGTTCGCATCTATACGAGTTGTTCAAAACCATCAAAACGAATCGTAAAGTCACGTATTGGTACGGTGGTCGCTCAAGAGCAGAGTTATTCTACATCCACTATTTCCGAGCTTTAGAGAAAGATTTCCCGAATTTTAAATTCTATATGGTTTTATCTAACGCTATACCTGAAGATAACTGGGTAGCGAAAAAGGATATGGATGATCCAAATGGTGATGGATTTGTGGGATTCGTTCATCAAGCGGTTATTGACCAATACTTGTCAAAACACGAAAATCCGGAAGATATTGAATTCTATTTTTGCGGACCACCAATGATGAATCAAGCGGTTATTAGTATGTGTGATCAGTGGGGAGTTCCTGCTGAAAACGTACGTTTTGATGATTTTGGAGGATAGGAAAATCGAAATATAAGAATATCAAAAAGCCCAGTTTTGCTGGGCTTTTTTTATGAGTCAAATAGTTTTTGGTTAAAAAAAGAAGCCTGATTTGTTAAAAAAAGAAGATCTATCTATTTTTTCCTTAATTTAGTGTCCATATTAATGAAAACAACTATGAAAAAAATTACAACGCTTCTCGGGTTTGTACTCTGTACAACTTCACTTTTTTCTCAGGTGAACTTAATTGTCCCCGCCCCTGCTGCAACTGCAGCAACCTCGACATTGAGAGCTCCTAATGGAACTACCGCGCATACCACAATTCGCGCACATTTGATTATCCCTGCTTCAGAACTAACTGGAATTCCAGTTGGAACGACTTTAAATGGTCTGGGATTTTCCATAAGTACAGCTCCTGATGTTGCCGCTGCTGGAAATATTCAATTTTATATAGAGAATACTGCGGATGCAACGAATCTTAAGTCAACTACATGGACGACAGCAATAGGCACAATGACAAGTGTGTACAACGGCACAATCACCTTGCCTGCGGCAATTGGACCTGCGGATGTTGTTTTTTCATCCACTTTTGCTTACACAGGAGGTGGATTATATATAGCATACGACTATCTAGGAACTACTTTTTCAACAACTGCGACTTCCGTGAATTGTAATAATATAATTCCTGGTGGGATTAAAGTTTTAGCTTCTGCGACAACAACTCCTCCAGCGGTTTTAACTGGAAGTTCTAGTTTCCGTCCAGAAATCCGTTTCCGTTTTCCTAATCCATATACAAACAATCTGGCGGTAATGGGCGTTACAGCTGGTAAAGGCAAGGACAACTTATTTTTTGGTAATACGCAAAGCGTTTATACAACAATACGCAATTCATCAAGTGCAACTTTAACGAATAAAGTAGTTACTTTGACTATAGCTGGGGCAAATCCATTTGTAACAACACAAACTATTGCTACTATTGCTCCAGGTGCGGATGCCAACTTGACATTTTCAGCTGTTCCAAAAACAAGTACGGGAGCTCAAACATTAACAGTGTCTGTTCCCTCAGATCAACAAACGAGCAATGACGCTATAGTTGCCAATCAAAACATCTATTGTGATACAGTCGGTTATTCAGCAGGCAATACTATTACTGGTGGATTAGGTTACAATACGGGTTCTGGTATTTTTGCAAATCTATTGGTGATGCCTTCAACTCAGGAAATGTATGTCAAAAAAGTTCGGCCAAATATAGCAACAGGAACTGCTGTAACTGGAAATACAATTAAAGGTGTTTTATTGAATTCATCAGGTGTAATTATTGATTCTACAGCTACTTATACAATTCTAGCCGCAGATATAGGTCCACCTGTGGAACTAACCTTTATAAATGGATCTATTGACGTATCTGGTGATTCCGTTTATTATGGGCTTAGACAAAATGCTAACGCTACAACTGGATATTTTCCACTAGCAACTCAAGACGCCTTCATCGTTTTGCCGAATAAATACTGTGGTTTTAATACATTCGGTGGCGGTTTCTTTACTTCTCAAGCGTATGGCGTATTCATGATTGACGCGGTTGTATCTTCTGGTATTAATTTGAATTCTAATGCCACAAATGGCACAATTTGTTCCGCAACGGCATTGAACTTGTCGACATCAACAATTTTTAGCAATTATAGCTTCAATATCGATGGAACTGTAATGCAAAATGGTCCAACTTCCACATATTCATACACGCCAACAGCCGCTTCAACTGCAATAATTACTGTTAATTTAGCGACTTGTACTTTTACTGATTCTGTTTCTGTGACTTTGGTTAGTGCTTTGAACACTGCGGTTTCAGGAGGTTTTTGTCCAGGTACGAGTTATTCATTTGGTGGTCAGACTTTAACAGCTGCGGGTACTTATTTTGATACACTGCCTTCGGCTGGAGGGTGCGACAGCATTATTACTTTGACATTGGCTAATTATTTACCAACGTCAGCCTCAATTAGTGCGGGTATTTGTCCTGCAGGTTCGTATACATTTGGCACACAAACTTTGACGAGTCCGGGTAATTATTCTAGAGTTATTCCAAATTCAGCAGGTTGTGATTCAACAATTTCATTGATGTTGGTTCAAATATCTGCATCAAGCGCCCCAATTTCTCAATCGTTCTGTCAAGGGGGAACATTAGCTTTTGGCAATCAAACCATTTCGTCTCCCGGAACATACACAAGAACAATTTTGAATGCAGCTGGTTGTGATAGCGTTATTACTCTAACAGCATCATATCAAGTGTTTAATACAACTGTAACTCAAACAGGATCGACACTTTCTGTCCCAACTCAGACAGGTGCAATTTATAAATGGATTAAATGTCCGCAATTGACGAGTATTGCAGGAGCAATTAACCCTTCGTACACACCAATTACGTTAACAGGTGCATACGCTTGTGTTATTACAATCAATGGATGTAAGGATACAACAGATTGTATCAGTGTAGATCAAACAGGTATAGAAAACATTAACTTATCATCATATGTTGAAGTATATCCAAATCCAACAATAGATGTATTAAATGTAGAATCTAATTCTTTTGGAATTTTGGAATATAAAGTTTTAGATTTGAACGGAAGAGTAATCGCGAAAGAGCTTATGTTAGGTTCAACAAATAAACTTAATTTGAGCACAGTGAATTTCGAAAGAGGAACGTACATTTTGGAACTTAGCACGGAGTTTGGTTCAATCAAGAAAGTGTTTATTAAACAATAAGTAAATAGTAAAACAAAAAAAGGCTGAATCAAATTTGATTCAGCCTTTTTTTGTTTTAAATAGTTTATCTGTAAAATCGAGAATTATCAGGAGAAAGGTTGAGAATAACACCAATTTAGGTTTGTAATGTTTTTAAGAAACCTCGCTGTCCCTCCGATAAATCGTTTTTTAATACAAATGATAAATAGAAATAAATACAATTATTATTTTTACCATTGACTGTTTTAAAGATTTAACTTTGCATTCGTCTTTGATTATAAATGTATGGAAGTTTCAGGTTATATTCAATTTATAGAGGCAGATGAAAGTGAAATGAATGAGCTATCAATTTTAGCTCGGGAAATCTGGCCAATTACATTTCAGGAAATTTTATCTCCGGAACAGATCGAATATATGTTAGATTGGATGTACAATCCTAAAACATTAATGGATCAGATGAAACAGGGCCACCAGTTTTATTTTCTAAAAGACGGAAATGTTAAAATTGGCTTTGTTGGTATAGAGAAAAACTATCCAGAAGCAGGTCTTTTGAGAATTCACAAATTATATCTCAAGCCAGTTTATCAGGGCAAAGGGATAGGGAAATATATGCTTGATAAAATAGAAGAAATTGCACGGAAGAAAAACATGAATGGGCTTCATCTAAATGTGAACCGTTTTAATGACGCATATAAATTTTACAAGCACTGTGGATTCAAAACTCTGAAAGAAGAAGACATTGATATCGGTAATGGGTTTTTAATGGAAGATTTTAACATGTTGAAAAAACTTTAAATATCCTTTAAAGAAATCTCTCCACACTTGAAATGTCCTTTGGGGCAAGCAGAATATCCATGTAAACCGCATGGTCGACAGTCCAATTTATCCTTTGTTTCTCTTATTTCTGAATCATCTGACAGCGGACCGAATCCGAAAGCGGGAATAGTTGAACAGAAAAATGCGGTAACTCTTGCATTAACAGAAGAAGCCAAGTGTAAAGG
>JBDNIA010000212.1:0-3426 GCA_041688525.1 Crocinitomicaceae bacterium
CTCTGGCTGATTTTACAACTTGTGGTAAAAACATTTTACCCTCCCCGAACAAATCGCCAACGACATTCATTCCATCCATTAAGGGTCCCTCAATAACTTCTATTGGTCGCGGAAAAAGCTTTCTGCACTCTTCAACATCTTCATCGATAAATTCAACTATTCCTTTAACTAAAGCGTGTTTAAGACGACTTTTCACATCCACTTCTCTCCAAGAGAGATCCACCTCTCTTTTCTTGCCGTCGCCTTTCACCGTTTCAGCGTATTCTAAAAGACGTTCTGTTGCATCATCTCTTCGGTTCAAAAGAACATCTTCGACATACTCCAGTAAAGATTTGTCAACATCACTATATACCTCAAGCATCGTGGGGTTTACAATTCCCATATCCATTCCGTGCTGAATTGCATGATACAAAAATGCTGCGTGCATCGCTTCACGAACCGAGTTATTTCCTCTAAACGAAAACGAAACATTTGAAACGCCACCACTAACATGTGACCCAGGTAAATTTTGTCTTATCCATTTTGTTGCTCTGAAAAAATCGAGTGCATTGTTGTTGTGCTCTTCCATTCCTGTAGCAACTGGAAAAACATTCGGATCAAAAATTATGTCAATAGAATTAAATTTTACCACATCTACCAAAATTCGATACGAGCGCTCGCAAATTTCAATTCTTCTTTCATATGAATCAGCTTGGCCATTTTCATCGAATGCCATAACAATAACCGCTGCTCCGTATTTTTTAACTAACCGTGCTTGCTTCAGAAAAATTTCTTCTCCTTCTTTTAAAGAGATTGAATTGACAATGCCCTTACCTTGTACGCATTTCAGACCAGCTTCGATGATTTCCCATTTTGAACTATCAATCATAATTGGAACGCGAGCAATGTCTGGCTCAGCGGCAATTAGATTAAGGAATTTAACCATGGCCTCTTTTCCATCAATCATTCCTTCATCCATATTTATATCGATGATTTGCGCACCTCCTTCAACCTGGTCGAGTGCAACAGCCAAGGCCGCTTCATAATCTCCGTCTTTTATCATTCGTAAAAATGCACGAGAGCCCGTAACGTTGGTCCTTTCGCCAACATTAATAAAATTGCTTTCGGGAGTTGCAATTAATGGTTCGAGACCTGATAATTTTAGTATTGAGTTTGTCATTGTAATACTTTCTTTCGACTGCACTCATTCAGTGAACAGTCGTATTAATTTTTGAGCTTATTCTAAACGTTAAAAGTCGTCTGAATGGAGTCGAAGTCGACTTTTCTCGGTTCATACTCTCTAGCCATTTCGGCGATTGCCTTAATATGTTCAGGAGTTGTTCCGCAACAACCGCCAATAATATTTATTAATCCTTCGTCTAGAAAACGTTTGATCTGTTCAGCCATTAATTCTGGAGTTTCATCGTATTCACCAAATTCATTAGGTAATCCGGCATTTGGATGAGCACTAACTCCAAATTCCGTTTTCTCATTTAATATTTGAAGATATGGGCGCATCATTTCCGCTCCAAGGGCGCAATTCAATCCTACTGTTAAGAGTGGAATATGAGAAATCGAAATCAAAAAAGCTTCGGTTGTTTGACCCGTAAGCGTTCTGCCACTTTGGTCCGTTATGGTTCCAGAAACCATGATTGGTGTATTCAGTTTTCTTTCTGTGAGAATATTATCAATTGCAAATAGGGCGGCTTTAGCATTTAAAGTATCAAAAACTGTTTCAACCAAAAGAATATCAACTCCCCCATCGAGCAGGGCTTTCGTTTGTTCTTCGTAAGCATTTACCAATTCATCAAAAGAAATACCTCTAAATCCCGGGTCATTTACGTCTGGCGAAATGGAAGCTGTTCTGTTGGTTGGTCCAATTGAACCAGCAACAAATCTTGTCCGTTCAGGGAATTCTTTGTTAAACGCCAAACAAACTTCTTTGGCAATTTTAGCAGAGTGGAAGTTAATGTCATAGACATATTTTTCTAAACCATAATCCGATTGAGCTATCCATGTTCCTGAGAAAGAGTTGGTTTCTAAAATATCAGCTCCTGCCTCTAAATATTCTCTGTGGATTGCTTTTATAATATCTGGTCTTGTCAGCGAAAGTAAATCATTATTACCTTTTAAGGAGTGTTCATGCGTCTCGAACCAACCTTTCCGGAAATCTTCTTCCTCTAATTTATAGCGCTGTATCATGGTTCCCATGGCGCCATCCAAGATGAGAATTCGTTTTTTTAAAATTTCTTGGATATTCATTTTCTAACGTTCAATTTCTTGATTTTCAAATTATTAAAATTCAAACGTAGAAAAAAAGAGTACAATACTCTTCAACTTATCTTGACCACAAAAGTGGATCGGAATTGGCACCTTTGCTTTTTTAGCGGGTTGCCAAGGTTTCATAGGGCCAGTCCCTCCACCTTTCTACATAAGTTTGATGAAACGAAATTAACGAATACCTTTGGATTAAACAAAAGCATCAGATATAATTTTAAAATCGGTTACAAGAAACAAAATGAAAAAGCGAAGATTATTACATTCATTTCGGAATGCTTTCACTGGATTTTTTATTATTATTAAAATTGAGAGGAATTTGAAAATTCATTTGTCGGCCTTTGCTCTTTCATGCATAACAGGATTCTTTTTTTCAATTACAAAAATTGAATGGTTGGCGATTCTGATTATTTCAGGAGTCGTTATTTCTTTGGAGATACTTAATTGCTCGATTGAAAAACTATGCGATTTCATTGAACCAAAGGACAATGAAAAGATTAAAATCATAAAGGATATTGCCGCGGCAGCTGTTTTAGTCACTGCTATATTTGCCTTTATTATTGGTATTCTCATTTTCAGTCCTTATTTAAAGCAAGTAGTCGTTAACTATTAATACCTAGTTAAATTTCAAAAGTCGTATCAAAGCCGCAATCGTTTTTAAATATAAAAATGCAACGATTGTTTTGCACAACCATCGATATGAAAAAATGAGCAAAGTCTTTAGGTTTAGAAAGAACGAGGCGGCAGACGACATTTTGAGATTAATATGGTATTACAGTTAAAAAAGCGTCCTAGCAAGCGTTCTGCATTTTTACTGGTGCAAAGCAAAACTCTTTCAACTATATGGAATAAATATCATTCCCTTTTACTAGAGAACAACATCTACTTGTCGGATATCTTATACTCTTATTTTTTGAAGAGATTCAGCCAACTTATCTGAAGAAATATGTCACGATCCCGTATAATAATGTTCAGCTTTTTTTTAAAACAAAAAAGAAGGCAACTCGGGAGAGTCACCTTCTTTTAATCTAACCTAACCTAACCACTATTCACTGAAAAAGATTTTTAAGTCTTTATGATTTTTAATGCTATGAGCCAAATATACAATTATTTTTAAGACTCAACTAATAAAGACCAACTATTCTTTATTCAAAACCAATAGCGTCCTAA
>JBDNIA010000213.1:0-2898 GCA_041688525.1 Crocinitomicaceae bacterium
ATAAAAAAATTGATTGTAAAAGACGATGAGTTTTTACCAGTTTACTTAGGAGATATTGCATCAGTTTACTTTGGAAATTCTGACACAACCTCTTTCGCGCGTGAATTTGATGTCCCCGTGGTTATGCTGGACGTAAAAAAACAAAGTGGCGAAAATTTATTAACGGCATCTGAAAAAATATATGAATTATTAGACGAGGCCAGAGCAAACGGCACAATTCCAAGGTCGGTAACGTATTCAACCACGAATGACCAGTCAAATAAAACGAGGGATATGGTGTCGAATTTGGAAAATTCTATCATTTTCGGCGTTCTTCTAGTTGTTGCTGTTTTACTCTTCTTTTTGGGCTTAAGAAATGCCCTTTTCGTTGGAATTGCAATTCCACTTTCCATGTTAATGTCCTTTTTAATTTTGGATAGTCTGGATGTCACTCTTAATACAATGGTATTATTTTCCCTTGTACTCGCGCTGGGTATGTTGGTGGATAATGGGATTGTGATTGTCGAAAATATTTATAGAAACCTTACCGATGGCATGAAAATTAAAGATGCGGTAATTCAAGGGGTTTCTGAGGTCGCGTGGCCAATTATTGCTTCAACGGCTACTACCTTAGCAGCATTTATTCCGCTCGCATTTTGGCCAGGAATAATCGGTGAATTCATGAAATACCTTCCTATTACCTTAATTATAGTTCTCGGTTCATCCTTATTTGTAGCCTTGGTAATTAATCCGGTTTTGGCAGTTGCTTTTATGAAATTGGAAGAAAAACAGCCAAAAAGAAAAAATGTATTCCGAATTGCAGCTGTACTTACTGTAATTGGGTCGGTTTTCTTGTTCTCAGGAGCGTTAACTATAGGAAATTTCCTAGTGATTATGGCGATTGTATCACTTCTAAATTTCTACGTGTTTGTGCCAGGAGCTAGAAACTTTCAAAATAACTTTTTACCAAAATTGGAAAGTAAATACGAGAAATTTTTAAGCTATGCCTTAAAAGGTAGAAATCCTCAAAAATTTCTTCTTGCAACGGTTGGATTACTTCTTTTATCTGTTCTATTAATGATTGTTTTGCCGCCAAAAGTTGACTTTTTCCCTGTAAATGAGCCAAACTATGTCAATATTTTTATGGCAGAACCCATTGGTACTGATATAATGAAAACAAATATGGCTTCTTTAGAATTGGAAAAGGAAATCAAAATTATTTTAAAGCCTTATTTAGACAACGACTCAAAATTTCCTGAAGGCTCAAGCGAAAGAATTATTACATCTATAATTGCTCAAGTAGGAGAGGGAACGAGCGATCCAGCGCAGGGGGCGACGATGGGAAACACACCTCATAAGGCGCGTATAACGATTAATTTCACTGAAACTCAGTTTCGTGGGGATATAAAAACAAGTGAAATTCTTGCCAAAATCCAAAAAGGAATTAAAGGAAAATTTAATGCCGATATCGAGATTTCTGCGGATAAGGACTCAAATGGTCCGCCGCAAGGTGCTCCAATTAACATTGAGATTTCAGGTCAAGGTGAGTACAGAGATCTTATAGCTGAGGCAGGTAAAATCAAAAATTATTTGGTTCGTTCAGGAGTTGAAGGAATCGACAAATTGAAGTTGAACGTAGAAACCAACAGACCCGAAATTCCAATTGTGGTGAACAGAGATCAGGTTCGTAAATTAAGCGCCTCGACGGCTATGGTTGGCAATGCAATTCGAAAAGCACTTCTGGGCCAAGATATTTCAAAGTACACTATTGACGAAGAGTCCTACGATATTGTCGTGCGATTCGATCAAAGTAGTCGTGATAATTTAGATGCATTGCTAGACCAAAATTTGATTTTCAGAAATAATAAAGGCGTATTGATAAATATTCCGATTCGCTCTGTTGTGAAGCAACCACAAGAAATGTCCTCATTTTCTGCTGTGATTCGCAAAGATCAGATGCCGCTAGTAACAATTACCTCGAACGTCACGGAAGGATTTAACGCTAACTTGGTAGTTCAAAAGCTGGAAGAGAAATTAGATCAGTTAAAGCAAAAAGGTGAATTGAATGATAAAATGAATTACGAATTTACAGGTCAGCAGGAGGAACAAGCGGAACAAATGGCTTTCTTGGGTAAAGCTTTGTTAATAGCCGTCTTCTTAATTATTTTGATTATTGTTTTGCAATTCAACAGCTATTCGGCTCCGGCGGTAATCATGTTGACGGTCTTGTTAAGCTTAATAGGTGTACTGCTCGGATTGGTGATTTCTAGACAAAATTTCGTGGTAATTATGACCATGATTGGAATTATATCACTCGCAGGGGTAGTCGTCAATAACGCTATCGTTTTGATAGATTTTACAAATATGCTCCGCAAAAAGCGGAGAGAAGAGTTGGATTTGTCTGAAGATGAAATATTGCCTTTTGATGAAGTTGTAGCCGCTACTGTTCAGGCTGGAAAGACAAGGTTGCGTCCAGTTCTCTTAACTGCGATAACAACGATTTTTGGATTGATTCCACTAGCTATTGGTTTGAATATCGATTTCATAAGTTTCTTGTCATCATATGACGCAAAAATTTATTTTGGAGGTGACAATACTTTGTTTTTTGGTCCAATGTCATGGACGATTATTTACGGTTTAACTTTCGCAACATTTTTGACATTAATTTTAATTCCGTCACTTTATTTGTTAACATTCAAATTAAAAATCTGGATTTATGCCAATCTCAATATTAAAATGAAGAGTAATATATAAAAAATCAATAGCGTCCTAAACGTTTAAAAAATAAGAGGGAATATTCCGTATCTCAAATTACCTTTGAGTTGCATAACAAAAAAACTCCCTCTCATGGCAAATATAACTTTGTTTTCTCAGATTATTTCAAAATTAGATCGTTCAAAATTCAAGAAGTTGGTTGAT
>JBDNIA010000214.1:0-2157 GCA_041688525.1 Crocinitomicaceae bacterium
ATGTGCATCTGATTTGCCTTTTTTAGAGCTAATACGCAACTTTACCATACCCGGAGAGGGCAAATAAGCGAGACCAAATCCTTCAGCTCTTACTTTATCTTCCCAATCTTCGATTATCTCAGCTAAAAAAGATTCCCCGATTCCTTGGGTCATTAAAGTTTGATGATATAACTCTTGCGTTTCAAAACGTTCTTTTAGTTTTGGGAAAACCTCATCATCCATGATGCCTTTCATTTCATAAGGCACGCCTGGCAAACTAATGACAATACATTCATCTTTCTCAAACCACATCCCACAAGCCGTTCCGTGATAATTATGCATGATTTTTGCAGCTACCGGCAATGCTGCTTGTTGATTATTTACTTGCAACATTTCGCGATTTCGCTTTCTAAAAAAATCTTGAATCCGTTCCAAAACTTCTGGAACAATTTCCAAGTGCGTATTGAAATATTCAGTGAGCGTGTGTTTCGTTAAATCATCTTTCGTTGGGCCTAATCCACCCGTTAGAATAATCAATTGCACTTTTGGAATCAACTGATCCAAGCTATCTTTGATCACTTCTGCCTCGTCAGAAATAGTCCAGCTATGTACAACTGGAATTCCAATTTGCGACAATTCTTTACCTAACCATGCGGCGTTTGTATTAATCGTTTGACCAATCAATAATTCATCACCAATAGAAATGAGTGCTGCTTTCATGGGCGCGAAAGTACGAAGGATATATGGATTTTTACTTACGGATATGAGTGTAACCTGCATTTAATATTAGCGTGCGGATAACAGGGATTTAGAAAGACCAAATAAGATCTTTTGATTCGTTCTGCAAGCGCAAATACCCGCAGAAATATTACAAAGTCAGTAATCCGCTTATTTCTACTCCAACTTAAACTTCGCAATACTCTCAATGTGACCAGTATGCGGAAATTGATCAACAAAAGATAATTTCTCCAACTTAAATCCATTTTGAATAAGTGTTTCTGTATCTCTTGCTTGTGTTGATGGATTACAGGAAATATAAACGATGTTCTTCGCTCCCAACTCAATTACCTTCAAAAGTGTTTTTGGGGCAATTCCTGCTCTTGGAGGGTCTAGAATGATAGTTCCTATTTTTCCTTGGAATTCTGAATGTTCTTTTAGGAATTTCCCAACGTCAGCAGCGTAAAATTCGATGTTATCAATTTCGTTTATCTTGGCATTTTTCTTTGCATCGGAAATGGCTTCTTCAACGATATCAACCCCGACAATTTTTGCATTAGATTTCCGCGTTGTCAAAATTTGACCAATCGTCCCTGTTCCGCAAAACAAGTCCATAATGATTTCGTCATCTTTTAATTCTTCTTCAAAAACGTAATCCAATGCTTTGGTGTACAACAACTCCGCACATTTAGGATTCGTTTGAAAAAAGCTTTCCATGCTGATTTCAAAATTTAATCCTAATAATGTTTCTGTGATTTTTTCTTTTCCAAAAAGTAAAACTGATGTTCCGTTTTCAATTTTTGCTCTGTCGGCAACATTATCGTTTACAGTATGCCATAAACCTGCAATTCTGTCTCCCATTAATTCTTGCAAGAACTTACCAAATGCCGGTGCATCAAATGATTTTCTACCTTCAGAAGAAGTCACCAAGTTGAGCAATAATTTATCTTCAGCAAAAGATTTACGAACTACAATATGACGGAAAAATCCGTGTTTCTTTGGTGGATGCCAAGCCGGCGCCCCGGTTTCTTTCAAGTAATTTCGGACTTGAATGAGTTTATTTTCCCACTCTTCGTCAAACATTCCTGACGCTTTGTCTAAGCTTTCAACTTTCCACCAAGTTCCTCTTCTCTTGAATCCAAGTGCAAACGCATCGTCTTTCTCTTCACCTGTATGGATATCATGTTCGATACAAGAGAAACTATATTCCATTTTATTTCGATAGAAATAGTGATTTGGAGAGGAAATAAATGTATCGAAAACATCTTCAACTTCTCGAAAATTTGAAAGTCGTTTAAACGTCTCTAAAGTCGCTTCCTTTTTAACTTCCTCTTGTCGTTCAACTGGAATATAAATGTACGGTCCACCAGAAATTTCTTGAAAATTAGAAATAATTTCCTCTGGACTTCTTTCAATAACATCGATCAGTTTTGCCTCTGCGAATTTTTTTTTTTTTTTCCA
>JBDNIA010000215.1:0-2642 GCA_041688525.1 Crocinitomicaceae bacterium
AAATGAAGGAACACCAGTGAGTTTAATTGAGGCTCAAGCAGCAAATATCCCAGTGTTATCAACGGATGTGGGAGGTGTACGTGATGTTGTTATTGCGAACGAAACTGGTTTTTTGGTTCCTTCAGGTGATACAAAAGAATTCGCTAAAAAACTTCTTGTTTTAATTGAAAATAAGAATATTCGAGAAAAAATGTCACAAAATAGTGGAACTTACGTAGAAGAAAATTACGATTATCGTATTTTAGTGTCAAATATGAAACGTTATTACGAAGATTTACACAAAAAAAAGCATGAAAATTAAGAAAACTGCGACATTATTTTTCATGACTTTGGGAATGTTTTTTATTTTCTTAAGTTGTGGTGTGAATAGCAATATAATGCTAAAATCTCCCACAGGTGAATATGCCGATTTAGATTCACTTCCTTTACAACCTATAGAAGATTATTTAATTAGTCCAGATGATAAAATTGTTTTTTCGATTTCCACTAATGATGGGACGAAACTAATTGAATCACTAACGAGCATTGATAATTCAACAAAAATTTCTGTTTTCTCTGTTGAATATTTGGTACACAAGGATTCTCTTGTTGAATTACCCGTTTTGGGTTTGATAAAAGTGGCAGGACTGAGTATTTCGGCTTGTGAAAATTTACTAGAAGAAAAGTTCTCTCAAACGTATCAAAAGCCATTTGTTCAAGTCAAAGTTGTCAATCAAAGAGTAATTATATTTCCCGGTGGAGGGGGAAATGCAATCGTTATTCCTTTGCTGAATAGCAACACAACTCTTATGGAGGCTATTGCTCAAGCTGGAGGAATTCCTGACAGAGGGAAGGCGAGTTCTATTCGATTGATGCGAAAGGAAAACGGAAAGCGAAATGTGTACACCATAGATTTAAGTACTATAGATGGTCTGCGATTTACCGACTTGATAGTCCAAGCGAATGACTATATTTATGTAGAACCAGAACCACAATTGGCAAAAGAAACAATAAAGGAAATAGCGCCGATTGTTTCAGTATTATCAAGCGCCATACTTTTGCTCACGGTGGTGTTAACACTTAAAAAATAAATAGTGTCAAGAGATTCATTTTTTATTACCAAGGATTTTGATTTACAGATTGTTAAAACAGTTTTGCGCCGTGAATGGTGGATACCAGTAATCTGTATCTTTTCTTTCCTAACTTTTGCTTTTTTTTATTTGCGTTATACGAAACCTGTCTATGAATCCACTATGTTGATTCAGTTGGCGAGCAATGATAAGGCAAAGGAACTTTTAGATATCGATAATATTAATTCCGACGCATCTAGTTTTAATTCAAATTTGGAGTTGTTACGTTCGGAAATGTTATTCGAAAAAGCATTAAAAAAACTGAATGTAAGCGTAAGTTTTTATCAAGAAGGAAACATTTTAGATGAAGAAAAGTACTCTTCTAGTTCATTTAATGTCCAGACACATGCATTAAAAGATTCTTCATTGGTAAACGTTCCAATTTATTTAACTGTAGAAGGAGATTTCGTAAATCTGATGTACGTGCTCAAAGGTCAAAACTTCAGTTTAAAAGGTAAAATAAATGACCATTTGGTAAATCGTCATTTTGATATAGTGGTAAATATAAGCAAGCGAAAAGAGTTAGAAAAAGTGCTAGAAAACGATAAGTTGTATTTTTCTTTCAATAGTATTCAATCTTTGTCCTCCCGATTTTTAAAAAACTTGACTATTAGTGCGTTAGACATGACAGCCCAAACTGTGGATATTCGTTTTGAAGCTTATAACCCTGTTTTTTGTAAGGATTTGATTAATTCTTTAACGAATACTTTTTTTGTCTATGATTTAGAATTGAAGAAGAAAGGAGATGAAAATATTTTGGCATTTATAGACAATCAATTGGATAGTTTAAGCATAGAATTGAAAACATCCAAAGATAGTTTGGTAAATTTTCAACGCAAATCGAATCTTTTAGATCCTGAAAATGACGGCTCGATAATGCTAGAAAATCTAGGGAAATTACAGGACCAATTGTTTCAGTTAGAAGACGAGTTGAGCGCTCTAAACCGTGTAGGTTCTAAACTTTCAGCAGATCCAAATCGAATTGAAATATATCGTCTGTTGCCAGAAATGTTGGGTAAAAGTTTTGAAGTATCACTTTCAAACCAAATAAGCGGTTTACATGAACTCTTGGAGCGCAAAAAGAACTTGCTTTTCAGTGTAACAGAAGAAAATCCAGAGGTGAAATCAATTAATTTAAAGATTTCCTTTTCTACTGTAGGCATTCGGAAAAGTATTAGTATAATTCAAAATCGATTAATAAATAATGTTAAAATCATTCAATCAAAAATTGCGGTAATTGAAGCCGATCTCATAAAAATGCCTGATAAAAAGATGGAATATGGACGACTTAAAAATATTCAAAGCTTAAATGACAAGTATTTTAGCTTGTTGACAGAAAAAAAAGTATTGTATTCAATATCTAATGCAGGTTACGCATCGTCAAGTCGAGTCTTAAGTCGTGCAACGGCAGTTTCCAGTCCAATAAAACCAAATAGGCAAAATATTTATATTTCCTTTCTAGGTTTCGGCATAATGATAGGCTTTCTCATCTTATTTTTGAGTTACGTTCGTTTTAACGAGATAAGTTATTTA
>JBDNIA010000216.1:0-4015 GCA_041688525.1 Crocinitomicaceae bacterium
CTTCATTTTAGGACGATAGCCTACTTTCAGAATACAATTCCACTCCTCTTGTTTATTAAACAAAAGAAACTTTTCTAAACCTAGCTGCTCGTGTAAAATAAATTCGAAAATTCGAGTTATTGTGGAAATATCTTCATTCAAACTAATCGCATTGGTGATGTCAAGTAAAGAATTTAGTTTAAAATCTTTGACTTTTAATTCATCCTCCAATATCTTTCGTTCGCGCTCGGTCATGTTATAATTTCTCTATAATCTCTGGCAAACGACGCATGGCTGCCATTTCTCTGAACTTTGTTCTTGCTTCAGTGCAAGGACTGCCGAAATATGTTTTCCCGGCTTCCAAATCTTTACCGATTCCAGACTGCGCATAAACTGTTACGCCATCTGCAATCGTTATATCACTTGCGCAACCAACTTGACCCCAAAGCGTAACATTGTCACCTATTTGCACGCAACCTGCAACGCCAACATTAGCAGCGAAAAGACAATTTTTACCAATAATTGTATCGTGTCCCACTTGAACTTGATTGTCAATTTTTGTTCCCTCTCCAATTACCGTCGTTGCTGTAACGCCCGCATCAATTGTACAAAGTGCGCCAATTTCAACGTTCTTATGCAAGTGAACGCGACCACATGAGTGAAGACGTTCAAAACCAGTTGACTTTTTCTTGTAGTAAAAAGCGTAGTGACCGATAACCGTATTTGGACCAACGATACAATCGTCGTCGATAATTGTATCGTCCATGATTACTGCTCCTGAGTGAATTACGACATTTTTTCCGATTTTCACATTGTTGCCAATAAACGCATTTGGATAGATCATCGCACTTTCATCTATTTGAGGATTTTCTCCTGTTATAGAACTGGTTTGCGGTTGGAATGGTTTGAATTTTCTCGTGATTTTATTAAAATCGTCGAAAGGAGTTTTGGTAACCAATAAGCCTTTTCCTTCAGGACAATCTACTTCTTGATCGATTAAAACCGTTGTTGCCGCACTATCCAAGGCCTTCTTGTAGTATTTCGGGTGATCGACAAATACTAAATCACCCGGCGCTACTCGGTGAATTTCGTTAATTCCAGAAATAATATGATCAGGATCACCAACATAGTTACATCCGAGAAAATCAGCTAATTGAGCTAAGGTTTGGACTTCGAGAAACTTCATAGGGTAACAATTTGTTGTAAAATTACAAAAGATTGCTTTTGAAAAATGAATCACCTCACATTACTTATCCGCTTTGCGATGTTCATTTAATGTTGAATTGAGCACGCTAAAATAGAACTCGCCATAAAAGTAAAACCGGGATTTTATGGATTTAGTGGTGAGCGATATTTTTTAGAGGCACGCGGATGACGCAGATTCTGTATGATTTAAAAAATATTTTTTTGTTTGTTTTGAAACATTGAGGAAATTAAGATTTTTTGATGCACAGGTATTAGAGAACATGGAGGACGGAATCTTTATATTAAACTGAAAAATAATAACTTAATGCTGACGTTTACGTCACTAAATTTTATAAGAAGCAAAGGCACAAAAACTCTTAATATCTTAACTTTCTTAATGTTTCAGAAAAAAGTCTTGAGATTTAGAACCATTTAGTTAATTATTCGCAATCCTAAGGCGCATTAGCTTGGAGCTGATTACGGTCAAATAATTCATAAGCACATAAATTTAATATCCCAACAAATCTCCAATAGCGGTTTTTACCTTGTCCGCATTTGGCAATAAAGTAAATTCTAGAACACTATTCAATGGAATAGCAGGTGTATCAATGGACCCAACGATAGCGATTGGAGCATCTAAATATTTGAAATTATCGCGTTGTAAACGTCCAGCCAATCCTAAAGTGAAATTACATTCTGTAGATTCTTCCGTCACAAAAAGAACCTTTCCATGACGTTGTGCCCCTTCGTTCATCATTTCATGATCCAAAGGATTCAAAGTTCTTAAATCAATAATTTCTACTTGACAAGGGAAACTTTTCGCAGCTTCAATAGCCCAGTAAACACCCATTCCGTATGTGATAATAGCACAAGTTGCACCTTTGTCAATACAAGATTGTTCAGCCGTTTGTACCACTCTACCTTTTCCAAAAGGAATGACATAATCTTCATCTGGTTCGATAGACATTGCGCCTTCCGTTCCTGCGATTTTAGACCAATACAAACCTTTGTGCTCCAACATAACTACGGGATTTGGATCATAAAAAGCAGATTTCATCAATCCTTTCAAATCTGCACCCGTTGAAGGATACGCCACTTTAATTCCGCGAATGTTCGTCAAAACAGATTCTACAGAAGAAGAATGGTAAGGTCCACCAGAGCCATAAGCACCAACTGGAACTCGAATGATACAACTTACTGGCCATTTTCCATTTGACAAATAATAACTTCGTGATACTTCGGTAAACAATTGATTTAATCCAGGCCAAATATAATCGGCAAATTGAACTTCAACGATAGGTTTCAATCCGGCAGCTGACATTCCAACCGTTGACCCGATAATATAGGCTTCTTGAATTGGCGTATTGAAAACACGATCATCGCCGAATTTTTGCGCCAAAGTTGCGGCTTCACGAAAAACTCCGCCCAATCGTCCACCAACATCTTGACCATAAAGCAAAGCTTCTGGATGTTTTTCCATCAATTCACGCACAGCAAAAAGAGCACTGTCCACCATAACGGTTTTCTTTTTTCCTTTTGGTTCGCGTTCACCTTTTTCTTTTGTAATTGGGGTTGGAGCGAAAATATGATCAAGAACATCTGCTGGTTCTGGATCTGGCGAGTTGAGTGCTTTATCGTAAGCTGCATCAACTTCACCTGAAATTGCTTTTTCTATTTTCTCTAAATCTGCATCAGTAACTCCTAAAGAATTCAATGCTGATTTAATTTTCGGATAAGGATCGCGTGTTGCTGCTTCTTCCAAATCGTCGCGGTACCACTCTTTTCGAACGCCAGAAGTATGGTGACCCAAGAGCGGAACTTTCGCGTGAACAACGAACGGTCGACGCTCTTTCCGAACGATCTCGAAAACCTCTTTCATGGTTTGGTAACTCAAATCGAAATCTGTTCCGTCGATAGTTCGTACTTCAATTCCGTTAAAACCACGCATGTATTCCGTCATGTCTTGCGCACGAGTTTCATCCGATTTTGCAGAAATATCCCAGCCATTATCCTGCACCAAATAAACGATAGGATATTGTTTCAAAGCGGCCATTTGCAAAGCTTCAGAAACTTCACCTTCTGTGCAAGAAGCGTCTCCAAGTGAACAAACAACTACCGGTTTTTTATCACCGAAATCGTCAGCTAATCCTTGTAATTCTTTGTATTGAATGCCCATCGCAACACCTGTTGTAGGAATGGCTTGCATACCTGTTGCAGAAGATTGATGAGGGATTTTTGGTTTATCATCGTCCTTTAAAGAAGGGTGAGAATAATAGGTTCTACCCCCGGAAAAAGGATCGTCTTTTTTTGCAAAAACTTGAAGCATTAAATCGTAAGGCGTCATTCCTATTCCGAGCAAAATACTATCGTCACGGTAATAAGGTGCAACCCAATCTTGAGGCAACAACTGCATTCCACAAGCCAATTGAATAGCTTCGTGTCCGCGGGAAGTTGCATGCACATACTTCGACGTAATTTCCTTGTTTGCTTCGTACTTTTTCGCTAATGTTTTTGCTGTACACATCAATCGAAATGCTTCGAGAAATGTTTTTTTATCGGTTTTCAATTTATTGCTTTGTTCTTTAGAAACAAGAGTTGCCATTTTAATACGATTTTTGTCAAAGATAAGGATGATTTCGCATTTAGGGGAATCCGTTTAGCAAATTGAACCTCTAAATTCGTCCGAAATTTCACATTCGAATTAATATTTAATGCATATCGTGAACTTTACCAGTAAATTAATACCAAACAAAAGAAACGGCTGCAACTAAAAGCCTGTCGAATACTTTTTCACCAAAATATCTTCGGTTGTATTTGAAACAAAATTCGTTCAAGTAATTTTGCAAATAAC
>JBDNIA010000217.1:0-2798 GCA_041688525.1 Crocinitomicaceae bacterium
AAATCGGCAAATATTGTTTTCGACGATGCACCAATCGACCAAGCTGTTGAAGGAATCGTCAACGGAATTTTCTTTAATCAAGGTCATGTTTGTTGCGCTGGTTCGCGTTTGTTCGTGCAAGAAAACATTGCCGACAAAGTAATTGAAAAATTAAAATTCAGAATGTCTTCGTTGATTGTTGGCGATCCTTTGGACAAAAACACGGACATCGGAGCGATTAACTCAAAAGAACAATACGACATCATTCAGAATTACTTGCAAATAAGTAAAAACGAAGGATTAGAAATGTACCAAAGTCCTTGCAAATTGCCGAAAAGTGGTTATTTCATGCCGCCGACATTGTTTATGGAAGTGGCGCAATCGAATGTTATTGCTTCGGAAGAAATTTTTGGACCTGTATTAGCGATTCAAACTTTCCGTACGATAGATGAAGTAATTCAAAAAGCAAACAATTCACCTTACGGATTGGCTGCAGGCGTTTGGACGGACAAAGGAAGTCGAATATTCAACGTGACTTCGCAATTGCGCGCTGGAATCGTTTGGGCAAATACCTACAATAAATTTGATCCAGCTTCACCGTTTGGTGGTTACAAAGAAAGTGGATTTGGTCGCGAAGGTGGCTTACACGGCTTGATTCCTTATTTAAAATTTGATTAAAATGGAACGTTTGGAAGTACTAAAAACATACAAAATATACATCGGTGGCGCTTTTCCTAGAACAGAATCAGGGCGAACATACCCAATTCACAATAAAAAGGGCGATTTACTGGCCAACATGTGCCTAAGTTCCCGAAAAGACGTTCGGAATTCCGTTGTCGCTGCGCGCAAAGCCTTTGGTGGCTGGAGCGAAAAAACAGCTTTCAACCGTGGGCAAATTTTGTACCGCATCGCTGAAATGATGGAAGGTCGAAAAACGCAATTGGTGGAAGAATTGGTTGCCATGGGTTCCACAAAACCAGCTGCAGAAAAAGAAGTTTTATCTTCTATCGACCGTTGTATTTATTACGCTGGTTGGTGCGACAAATACCAAGCTATCGTAAGTTCGGTGAATCCTGTGGCAAGTGCGCATTTCAATTTTACGGTTGCTGAACCAACAGGAGTTGTTGCCCTAATCGCCGATGAAAAAACAGGTTTACTTGGTCTAGTTTCTTTGCTTTTGCCCATTATAGCTGGGGGAAATACGGCTATCGTTTTGGCTTCTCAGTCTTTGGCGATGTCTTCCATTAGTTTGGCAGAAATAATTAATTCATCAGACGTTCCTGGCGGAGTTGTAAATATTCTGACTGGCGACTTAAACGAATTGGCTGAAACCTTCTCCACGCACATGGACATTAACGCACTCGTGCTTGCTCGACCAACCAATTTGAAAAAGAAAATGGCTGAAAATAGCACCGTAAATGTGAAACGGTTTTTCAGTTTCGACAAAAGTTGGTCGGATGCTTCTACGCAAGGTTTGCATTTTATTTCTGATTTCCAAGAGTTCAAAACGACTTGGCATCCGATTGAGAAGATTGGTGGCGCTGGGGGTGGATATTAGGGTCTTGGCACGCGGTTGACTTGGATTGGGCGGATTATTTATTAGTTAAATTGATCTGAGTTGTTTATTTCAATGTTAAATCGAAGAAAGAAAATTAAATGAAAGCTATTGTATTTATTATATTGTTATTAACTACCTTATCCGGTTCAGCAAGTGCCGAAATCTTTTGTAAAACGAGGTATTTTCATAAAATCTGTCTTCCAGCGGTACCTCCATCTTATTACGAAGGACAAATCATAGGAAGACATCCTATCGCCGGAACGGGTAGAGACGCATATTATGAAACCGTTTGGTCGAACACATACTCTGTTAAAGTAATATTTTATTCAGGTTATGAATTGAACCAACAAATTAACCGAAGTTATTTCAATGAAAATGCAATTGTAGCTAAAGTGACTTAGGAAAATGGTGGTTACAACTATATCGTGATAAAGGATTGGTTTACAGGGCTAAAAATTCTAACAACCGAAGAAGTCATGTATAATACAGAAGGAAAAAGAATCTCACTAATGACTGGTTATGATAGTGAAGAACGGTTTTGGGAATTTTATTTTTAATTTAGTAATACTTGAAGATAACAATGCTTAACTTTAAAATAATTTGGATTTAAGGATTCAGAATTTTATTGTTGCAAGTCAAAATATCTATATCTACATATTTAAAGTCTGCGTCATTTGTCAATAGAACCATTGAATTTTGCTTGCAGATTGAAACAGTTGCTTTGTCTGCAAAATCTAAGCTATCGACAATTAAATAACTTTGAATTTCTGTTTTATCGATTGACTTTCCAATTACATCAAAACGATTAAGTATTTCATCTTGTACAATTGTGTAAATATCTTTTAAGGCGTCAATCCCAGGTTGACTATCTCGGTATAGCTTATAATCATTTCCTTTTGAAACTTTTCTGTGTTCAATACGATGAATTCTATTTACCACCTCTGAAACAACTAGAAAATCTACACAAAGGTTATTGTTTTGCTTTAATAAATTACGAAAAAGCTTGGCGTAATTTTCTTCCCAATACGCTGAACCTGTTGGCCAAAACAAATAAATGAGAACGTTCGCATCAAAAAAGATGGACCTGCCATTAACTTCTGAAAAATCACTTTGTTTGAAAGTAGTAGGCATTTTTCAATCTTCTAAAATATCATTAATACTTTGTTGCAGTGCTTCAGGATCCTTGTAATACAGTTTTGCGGTTTCAACGACACGTTTCAAAGCAACTTTACCAGAATTAGTCATTTCTGAAACACTTAAA
>JBDNIA010000218.1:0-4270 GCA_041688525.1 Crocinitomicaceae bacterium
AAGTCCACACCTGAAAATTGATCGAGCGTTAAACTATTTTGAGAAACGGACTGAGAAATATAAAATTTGTCAAGGTCGTAAACAATTTTTACATTGGGAGAAGCGTCAGGACCATCAATTATCAATACCTGTGCACTCACTTTCGGGGCGTAAGTAAAATAAAAGTCGTCATCAAAAAAAACTTGCTTATCTCGAATGGAAGCGAAGGCACTCCTGAAGTTTCCTTCATCATTTTTTGAGGTGCTCTCCATGAAGTTCACTGTACTTGTGGCGTTCTTATTTGCTGGGATATCTAGAAAAACATCTCTCTTTATTGATCCCATTTCAATGTGTAATTCAGCATTTATTAAATCTTTACTGCCGTAATTTCTCACCTTAACTTTCAACTCGTTATTCACTCCAATTTTAATGTTTGGTTCGGTGAACCAAACTGAGTCAATGCTTAAATTGGCGTTATTTTGAGCTAAAAATTGGATGGGATAATAGAAACTCGAATTATCAGCGTTTAGGGCCTTTGTGTCGAAACTGTTTTTTTGGAAATCAGAAAGAATTACATATTGAATCGTACTTATCTTTTCTTTTTCATTTGCATATTGTTCAATGAAATTTCTTTGCCAATCCATAACATCTCCTAATTTTCTAACCAATGGAGATAATTCTATTTTATCTATGGCATCCAATGCTTCGGATTTGCTTATTACTCGCTGCTCTAATCCAGACATTTCATTGGTGACAACCAACAGCCGTGTATCTGTACTTGTCTTATTAATTATTCTTTTTGCACTTTCTCGAGCTTCTGAAAGCAGTTCACCTTCAGCGCCTTTTTGACCCATAGAAAAGGAATTATCTATGTATATTGCCAACAAGGGATTTCCTCCTTCATTATCTTGACTACTGACTGGAATGTAAGGTTGAGCAAAGGCAACTATAGCGAAAAGTAAGCATAAAATTCGGCTGACAAGTATCAACCAATGTTTGAGATTTTTCGTCGCCTGATTCTCTAATTCAACTTTTTTTAAAAAGGTTAAACTAGAAAAATAAAGTGTTTTGTATTTTCTGAAATTATAGAGATGTATGATAATGGGAATTATCAACAAAAGTAAGGCCCACAAAAAATCAGGGTAAACAAATCTCATGAAATCAAAGATATATATTTAACTGGTTAAGTCATTTTTCAGGTCACTTTTTTTATGCATTTTTAATTTCGTCTATCAATGGTTTTGTGACTTTCGACCAATTAAAATTTTCCTTTATAAAGTTTTGTCCCTTTTTTGAAAGCATGTCGTATTTAGCTTTATCCCCGAGAGATAAGATTTGATTGATAAAATCAGTTGAATCTTCTGCAATTAATATAGATTCATTTGGCACTGCATTTAAGGCATTATTTGCAAGTTTTGTAGTAATGCTTGGGATTCCTAAAGCCATAGCTTCTAGCAGTTTATTTTGCAAACCTGTTCCTATTTTCATGGGCGCGATAAATATTTTTCCTGATAAATAGGCCATTCGAATATCTCTAGGGTTAGCATGAATATCAAATTTTTCAGATTTCTCCATGAGGTTTAACAATAGCTTGGCTGGCTCTGCTCCAGCAGCTAGAAAGGAGAAATTTAAATCTTTTTTTTTCGCTTCGGGAAGAAGTTTATTTATTATGAATTTTACGGCTTCAACATTTGGCGGATAATTGAGATTTCCAACAAAAACTAAATCATAGATAGGCTCAATGTCAGTTATCTTTTCAAAAAAGACATCAGACACACCGTTTGGAATACATGTAATTGATTGCTTTAGGGCAGTGCCCATTAATTTCTTATCCTGCTCGCTGATAATAGTGTGAATTTCAAAATAATCATAAATCAGGCGTTCATATTCGTCCAACCTTTTACATTCAATTTTGAATAACCACTTCAAGTAAAATGGTTCAAAAGCTATTCTCCTTTCTACACCGGTAGAAAAGGCATCCATATAATCTAGTGTTTTTGGACAATCATGATAATTTTTAACATATTCAGCGACTCTTATGAGTTGACAAAATATATGATCGGGAGACTTCTGGTTTAACTTTTCACCAATCTTCTGATGAATGCGGTAATTATAGAAGTAAGCGATTTGAAGTGGTTTCCCTATGAATAAAGCAAGCACGCAGGATAGCCAACTTTTCCATTTTGGAAGAATATGAATATTGATTTCAGAACAATATTTTTCTAATTCGGAGATATCTTCTTTTTTGGGTTGATTTTCTGAAATGCAAATAAGGGTAATATCGAATTCTAGACTTAATTCCCTGATCTGAAAATACGCGCGCAGCTTGTCACCTTTCTCCAGTGGATAAGGAAATCTTGACAACATGACGACTATCTCTTTTTTCTTCTTATCTAACATTATCTCGTATTAAATTTGAAAGTGAATAAGATGAATGCCAGTTGGTGTAGAAGTCCGATGCTTTTTGAGATAGTTCAGTTCTTTTATTTTTATCTCGCGATAGCGCAATTGCTTGCAGAATAAATTCTTCATCAGTTTTACAAACAATTAAGCCGTCATTATTATTAACCGGAATACCTTGAGCGCCTGCGGCTGTTGTAATAACTGGAACACCAATGGAAAGTGCGTCAATAATTTTTACTTTCACTCCGGAACCAGTTTCAATAGGTGCCAAAAGAATTCCATTTGTTGAGAGAAATTCAAATTTATCGGGAACAAAACCAAGGAGTTCAATTTGAGAAGAATTAAGAGCTTCAAGTGATTCCATGAACGAACCTGCAACTTTTAATTTTGAATTTGGGCACGCTTCTAATATTCGGGGAAATAATTTATCTCGAAGTTTTTCATAACTCATTACGTTGGGATTCCAATTCATGGCTCCAAAGTGCATAAAGGAGTCGGGCGTATCGGACCATTTTAACTCTTTTTGAGAGGGGAAGTAGGGAAGTGTTATAACCCTAGAGCTTGTCCAAGAACGAAAGATAATACAATCTTCCTCAGAGATAGAAAGAATTAAATCGCACTGATGTAGTATCCTTTTTTCGCGTTTTTTAATTTGATGGGCTAGGAGTTTGAGATAGCTTCTTTTCCACCATTTTTTTTCAAGTCTTGCTTTTTGATGCGTTATTTTCGATTCCACATTGTGCATCCTTAAAATAAACTTTGTATCAGGAGCCAATCTCTTTAATTTCTCTATCATTTGTGCGGAATAGAGAGAATCTAAAACAATAAAATCAAAAAAGCATGTGTTGATGGATTTCTTAAAAGCGGTTAACATTTCCTTGCTTTCAAATCGAGAAAGTTGATATGATTTCCCCAATATAATGGCCTGACAGGCCCTAATTAAATTTGGTTTTAAGTGAATTGAAATTGATTCTGTTTTTAAGGTATTCCATTCATCTGTTTCGTATAATTTCTTATCAAAAGGATGTTTTTCAGATGAAAATGAGAGGTGCTTGATTTCAAATTTTTCGCTGAGTAAATTTTTAACAAATGACTCACTCGCAGCTGTGCCACCATCGATTGACGGCAAAAAGGGTTTACTAGTTACGAGCAAGGTTTTCATTTGCTTTTTTTTTGAATTTCAGAAAGAATTTCACCCAATTATCCATTACAAAAAGTGGTGAATCATTCACTGCCGCCCTCATTAAAATAATCGCCAAAGGAGTGAGTATCATGGAAGGAAACCACATTCCTAGGAAAGGGGATACGAGCCCTTGTTTTGCGAAATTTTCGCCCAAAGAAAATAGAATGAAATAAAACATAAAAAGTAGTGCAGCTATAACTACGGGTGCCCCAAATCCTCCTTTTCTTACAATTGCTCCCAAAGGCGCACCAATAAAAAATAAGACGATAATAGTGTAAGTAAGTGCTATTTTCCTTTGCGATTCAATTTCATAATCACGCATAGATTTAACCATCATTTCCATGTAAGCCTTCTGTTGTGTTAGATTGTCGATTTTCCTTCTTAATGCAGTTTGTGACATTCCAATTGCTCTACTTTTGTCTTCTCCGTTAAGTGAATCCCAAAAGATTGTTCTTGCGGGAAGAGCTCGACTTTCGGAGCTGTCTCTTGTTTCTCCCAACTTAATGTTTTGTGACTGAAAAAACATATGATCAGATTTTATAGATTTCACAAAATTGGATGTAATGCTATCCGATCTGGTTTGAATGGAATCGATTGCATATTTTAATTGAAATACATTTAGCATTTCAAAATCATTTTTAAAAAGTTCTTCTTCTGATCGATTCAACGCAAAGCCTGTTAAATCAATTTTATAGGTGGATTTAT
>JBDNIA010000004.1:0-5151 GCA_041688525.1 Crocinitomicaceae bacterium
AACATCTTGTGGTGTCTCAATTGGATCTGTTTCAGATACTTCATTTATTACTCGATCCGTTGCAGGTGTTGCTGCGACATCAATCTCAGATACTTGTGCTGGAGGTAACGGCGTAATGACCGCTACACCTGGCGCTAATCCTCCTTACACTTACACGTGGACAAATATTTCACAAACGACTTCAACAGTGAACAATGTTACAACAGGAACATACACTGTAAATGCTCTAAATGTACATGGTTGTCCTGCTTCTGCAACAGTAACAGTTGCTAACCAAGTTTCATCTTCAACGAGTAGCAATACATTGGTGTCTTGTCCCGGCGGAACTGATGGGACAGCTACTGCCTCGATGTTACCTGTAACTTTGAGTGTAACCTATTTATGGAATGACCCGGCTTCACAGACTAGTCAAACTGCTATTGGATTAGCTGCTGGGACGTACGATTGCACTGTAACTGGAAGTAACGGTTGTATAGAAATTGTAACCGTTATTGTTAGCGAAATTCCTGGAACTATTGCAACTATTTCAAATCAACAAGATGTAACTTGTTATACCGGAAATGACGGTATTGTAGTTTTGAGTGTGTCCTCTGGAACGAGTCCTTATACTTATTTATGGAGTGGTTCTACTTCAACCTCTTCAACTGCAAACGATTTATACGTAGGAGCTCAACAAGTTGACATTACGGATGCTAATGGATGCGTTGTAACCTTAAACACTACTCTCGCTGAACCTATGCCCTTATTAATTGATAGTGTATCAACGGATACTGTGATTTGTTCCGAATCTTCTATAATGCTCGGAGTTGTTGGTAGCGGTGGTTCTTCACCTTACATTTATACTTGGTATGAAAACGGAAATCTTGTTTCCACAAATCAATATCCAACAGTTGACCCTTTGAACACTGGAACGGTTTATGACGTAGTTTTATCGGAGCAATGTGGAAGTCCTACTACTTCGGCTAGTCTGACAATATTTTTCCCAACCCCAATTGAACCCTTCGTTGTTCCTAACCCTTTTGAAGCTTGTGCTCCTGATACATTTAAGTTCGTGAACACTTCATCTAACGATATGGAAATTGCTTCAACATTTTATCAATTTAGCAATGGGGCGACCTTATCAATGAATGGTATAGATACAGCTTCACTTCTATTTCCAACGGCTGGAGCATATGATGTAGATATGACTATTACCTCTATTTATGGTTGTATTTACAATGCATATTTCTCTGGAATAATTGCAGCCTTACAAAGACCAAAAGCTTTGTTTAGCTTATCTTCAAATCCCACTACGATATTTGAAACTAGAGTTAAAATGTTTGATAAATCAATTGGAGCCATAGCATGGCAATGGTTGACAGCTGATGCCATACCTGCTGTTTCTTCTAGTCAAAACCCTGAATTTTTCTTTCCTCAAGTAGAAGGTCTATATCCTGTTAATTTAACCGTGACTTCTCCGCTAGGGCGTTGGGATACCATTACAATAAATCTAAATGTTCAAAGCGACGTTTTGTTTTATGCGCCAAATACATTTACACCTGATAACGACGAGCACAACCCAACGTGGAAATTATCGACAGCTGGAATGGATTTAAGTAATTTCGAATTAACTGTTTATAACAGATGGGGCGAAGTTATCTGGCAAACATTCGATACTACTGCTGAATGGGATGGAACCTACAAAGGACGTCAAGTTGAAACGGGAATGTATAACTGGAAGGCCAGGTATAAAAAATTCGGCAAAGAAGATTTTAGAACAACAACTGGAGCTGTTAATGTTTTAAAGTAATTTCCAATAAAAATTGTTAAGAAAGGAAGTGCGGCTGTACTTCCTTTCTTTATTAAGTCAAGTATTTGCTCATTCTAGTTATATTTGAAATAAAAGAATAAATGAAGAAAGCAATTGTCTTTACAGTACTTATTGTCGGCACATTAGTCTCCTGCACCATTTTAAATGAAGCGGTTGTAGAAGTTTTAGCTCCAACTTCTGCATCCTCTCCTCGTTTAACAAACGGAGAAGTAGTTTCCGGATTGAAAGAAGCTTTGAGCGTTGGTATTAAAAATTCGGTTAATCTAACCTCGGTTACAAACGGTTTTTTAGGGAACCCAACAATTCGATTGCCTTTTCCTCCAGACGCCCTTAAAGTAAGAGAAAAGGCATTAGACTGGGGACTGGAAAGTCAAGTTGAAAAATTTGAAACAACTTTAAACCGCGCAGCTGAAGAAGCTACCAAAGAAGCACTACCTATTTTCATAGATGCGATAAATAATATGAGTGTTTCTAACGGTTTTTCCATTCTAAACGGTGGAAATGGAGCTGCAACAAAATTCTTAAAAGACAATACAACTTCTCGGTTAGTTGCAGCCTTTTCTCCAAAAGTTGACGCAGCAATTGCAACGGTAAAATTAACTGATTATTGGAATCCATTATCTACAAGATACAATCAAGCGATGACCTTAACTGGTGGACAAAAAATAACAACGGATCTAAGTTTCTACGTAACAGAAAGAGCAATTTCAGGACTTTTCACGATGGTTGAACAAGAAGAAAATAAAATCCGATTAGATCCAATGGCGCGAGTTTCAGATATCTTGGTTAAAGTTTTTGGCAGTATAAAACAATAATTATGTCATTCAAATCCTCTGAATTAGTTTTAAATAGCAAAAAGCAAGTCTACCATTTAGGCTTGCATGCAAAGGACATTTCTGATAAAATCATATTAGTCGGTGACCAAGACCGTGTGGAATTGGTTACTTCTTTTTTTGATACAATTGAGCATCGCTCACAACATCGCGAGTTTGTATGTCACACTGGCATGTACAAAGGAAAACGGATTTCCGTTTTATCGTCTGGTATTGGTACGGATAATATCGATATCGTTGTTAATGAACTGGATATTTTAGCCAATATTGATCTCGAAACCAAAGCGCTAAATCACGAAACCAAAAAATTAGAAATTATTAGAATCGGGACGTGTGGAATTCTTCAATCAGACATACCGCTTCACCAATATATTCTTTCAGAAATGTCTCTAGGCTTGGATAACGTAGCCCACTATTACACTATTGATTTTACCGATAAGGAAAATGAAATGTTGTCTGAAATTACAAAGCACTGTCCTTTTCCAAACAAGATAGAACCTTATCTCATTTCAGCAAACTTTGAATTAACGAGTCGACTGGAAGGTGAGAAAACGAACAAGGGAATTACCCTGACAGCAAGCGGATTTTATGGACCTCAAGGAAGAGTAATTCGTTTACCGTTAAAAAATAATTGGCGCGAAACATTAGAAAATAGTTCTTTTCAAAATATTCCAATAGTGAATTTCGAAATGGAAAGTTCCGCACTATTTGCACTTGGACGATCCTTAGGACATTCATGCGCAACAATTTGTCTTGGAATAGCCAATCGACCAACAGGGGATTTTTCCAAAGATTATAGCAGTCACATGCACGAATTAATTGAATATGTTTTGGATAGATTTTAGCCTTTGAAAGCTGCAAGAATCTCGTAAACCTTTTTCTCGTCAATTTGCAATCTGCTCCCTCCAAAAAGCGAGTTTTTATCTTGAATAACAGTTGAACCTGATAAATGAATAGCTGATGGTTCAATCTCACGCGCAATGCGGTCAATATTCTTGATGTTTACGCCACCACCTACCATCAATCCCAATTCTGATCCGAAATATTCTTTTATTTCATTCAAATTGATAAGTCCCTCATCAACATTTGCCGCTCTTCCCGAAGTTAGAACTCGTTTAAATTTGAAGAACTTAAGCACGTCAGCTCCATCTTTCCATTCAGCCATATCATCAAAGGCCCTGTGAAATGTTAGCTCTTTTCCTTTTGTAATTTTCGCTATTTCGCCAATTAAAGTAGTGTCAATTTCTTTGTTTTCTTTCAACGCGCCAACAACAAATCCATGAATACCGAGATATTTAAGTGCGTGTATTTCTGCAAGAATTAGCTCTTTTTCAGCATCTAAATAAACGAATCCGCCAGCTCTCGGTCGAATAAGAGCATGTGTTTCCAGTCCTGTATTTAGCGCCATGTGCACCAAACCAGGTGAAGGCGTCAGCCCTCCCATTTCTAAGTTCACGCACAATTCGATTCGGTCAAATCCGTATTTCTTAGCAAGATGAATCCCTTTTGGGTCGGTAACGCAAAGTTCTAGCTTCATTGGAATAATTTGATTTAAAATTAAACACTTTTTTCACCAATCAGCATTCGGTTTAAACAAAATAGCTTTATTTACAGAATTGCTTAAAAAACAACTAACTTCACGACTAAATTTTCATCAAAATCATATTTAAATTCATTTTTTCGTTATCTTAAGGTAAAATTTGCTAATTCAACATGGAGAAAAAACCTATACAGTTACTAAAGAATGTCTTTGGTTACGCTACTTTCCGGGGCCAACAAGAGGAAATTATTGAGCACGTAATTTCCGGAAAAGATGCGCTCGTTTTAATGCCAACTGGTGGAGGAAAATCGATATGCTTCCAAATCCCAAGTCTACTTTTTGATGGAATGACCCTAGTTGTCTCTCCTTTAATTTCTTTGATGCAAGATCAAGTTCAAGCTTTACAAGCAAATGGTATTCCAGCAGCTTTTGTCAATAGCACACAAAATCAAGCAGAAAAAAATATAATTCGGCAACGCGCTGCCGATGGAGAACTGAAATTACTTTATGCTGCACCGGAAACAATCTTCAGTTCCTCCGAATCTTGGATTACTGAAATGAATATTGCATTTGTTGCCATAGATGAAGCCCACTGTGTTTCAATGTGGGGGCATGATTTCCGTCCAGAATACACTTATTTAAATCGATTACGTATTCGTTTTGCTCATGTTCCATTCATGGCCCTTACAGCAACTGCAGACAAGCACACACGCCGCGATATAGTTCATCATTTGGGATTAAAAGAAGCGAAAACCTTCTTGAGTTCCTTTGATAGAAAAAATCTCAAGTTAACCGTAAGAGGCAATCTGCCTAAATTGAAGAAAATCGGTGAAATTGTTTCTTTCATAAAAGCGCGTATACAGGAAACGGGAATTATCTACTGTCTTTCGCGAAAAGAAACGGAATCCATGGCTTTCGATTTAATCAAACAGGGAATAAATGCTTCATTCTACCATGCCGGAATGAAT